>JAGQZL010000418.1 GCA_020434915.1 Allomuricauda sp.
GCTTTTTCAAAAGTCTTGAACGCTTTTTTGGGCTCTCCGATCTCCTCATAGTATTCTCCTTCAAAGAAGAAGCCCATCATAGTTTCGGGGAATTCCTTTTTACAGAGCTCGGCCAAGGGTTTCAATGACTCGAAGTCTTCCTTCTTTCTACAGGCGGCGTAAATGGCCATGATATCATTGAGTTCCACGGGTTTTTTGAATCCGAAAAGGTTCTCAATGGTGTTGTAGCGATTTTCCAAATAGCTGAAGACCGGTTCATCCGAGGTCAAGATTTTGGTTTTGTATTCATCTGTTGTGATGGGTCTGAATATGCTGAATACGTTATCAAAAGCTTTACTTATGCCATATGCGGCAATGGAAACATGATCGGCACTTTCGTATTCGTCAAAAAAGTAGTGCAAGGTTTCCTTGTCAATGGAATTGATACTATGGTTCATTTGAAGGATACGTTGCCTATCGTCAGTGGCTTCTTTTTCTACGATCACGTTGTAAAAAATAACCTGATCCAAGGCCAACAATCTTTCGGGCACCCTATTTTCCATTTCTGTGGCCAAAACGGGCGAAATGCTTACGTATGAGTTGAAGAACGATTTATCCTTGAATAGGTAGTAATTCCCAAAATTGGCGGTTATGTCATACCCCACAAACATTTTAAAGGGAGCAATGCTATAGCTGGTTTCCAAATAGGGAATAAGCTCGGTTCCCAAAAACTCATAGAACATTTTTCCTTTTTCGGTAGGTAGTCCTGAAACTTCCTCGTAGTCACAATCGTCCCATCTAATATCGTTCTTTCCTTGATCAACCCCTACGACTATAGCCTGTGGCATGCGGTCAAAACGGCTTTGAAACTTGGTGTTGGCCACGACCAAATCA
The DNA here is from genome assembly GCA_020434915.1 of Allomuricauda sp. Taxonomy (GTDB): domain Bacteria; phylum Bacteroidota; class Bacteroidia; order Flavobacteriales; family Flavobacteriaceae; genus Flagellimonas. Next base: position 874 of record JAGQZL010000418.1, read on the forward strand.
AAGAGGTATTCGGCGTCGAGTACGACTATGAGCGGATAGGATTTTTCTTCGGAATAATCCTCGGGGAAATAATAGGAGACATCCCTTCTTTCCTGTAGTTTGAAGGATTCGAAAATCTCTTTTTTGACTTGGGCATTCAGATTGAAGCCCAGAAAGCCTATCAAGGTAACTAATAGACATTTTTTCATTGGTCAAGATTTAGGTGGTCGGGGTCTACCGATTTCTATTCAATAACGGTAACACGATGAAGGATATTGTACCAAAGATGACCACCATCAGGGTCTGTGCGATCCACATGATCCAGCCAAATGCATCCCCGGAAACGGAACTGATGCCATAAATGCCAAGGGCGGTACTTACCGCTATGGGGTAAAGCCCTATGCCACCATTGGTAGTGGACATGGCAAAGGCCCCGGCCACAAAGGCCACCAACAATTGGCTCAATGAAAGTGATTCGGTTTCGGTAACAGTATGTTTAATGACCCAGAACATGCCCACATAGGCGGTCCAGATGAAAAGTGTATGAAGGATAAAAGGCCATTTTTTCTTCATTTTGAAGATACTGAGCACCCCATCCAACAAGCCATTTAAAAAGGATTTCAGTTTTTGTGCGAAGGGTGACTTGGACCTTCTGATGATATAGGTTCCGATGAAGAGTCCCGTTATACCTACTGCCAATATTCCAATGGCCCCTACAAGGTTGACACCTTTTTCTTCCAAGAAGGCCAAAATGATATCGGTTTGGAGAAACAAGGTGACCAAAATAATGAGAAGGAG
>JAGQZL010000419.1 GCA_020434915.1 Allomuricauda sp.
TAATTTTGATGCTATAAATTCTCTACCTATACCTGTTTTAAAATATTTTTCTCTTTCTATAGCCTCCTTTCTCGTTTCAAACTTCTCCAAATAAACCAATTCCCAAGGCAAATAACCCTTTGTGGACTTAGACTTTCCTAAATTATGTTCCTCAAGTCTTTTCTTTATATCTTCAGTATATCCCTTATAGAGCCTTCCGTCCACAAGGCTTCTTAAAACATAAGCATAATATGTCATTCCTCAATCTGATATTCCCTGCCTGCCGGCAGGCAGGTATCCAGTTGAACTACTGGGCCTACTATTACTTATGAACTTAATTTTGCTTTTACAATGGAAGAAATGGTTTTTCCATCTGCTTGGCCGGCCAATTCTTTGGAAACAATGCCCATTACCTTTCCCATATCCTGCATGCCCGTTGCACCGATTTCATCAATGGTCATGACCACCACCTTTTCAATCTCTTCCTCGGTCAATTGCTCAGGCAAAAATCTTTCTATTACGGCGGCTTGGGCCAATTCTGGTTCTGCCAAATCCTCGCGACCTTGCTCCTTATAAATGGCAGCACTGTCCTTGCGTTGTTTCACCAATTTTTGAACAAGCTTCACTTCATCTTCCTCAGAGAGCTCAGCACCTGCCCCTTTATCGGTTTTGGCTAACAAAATTGCCGACTTAATGGCACGCAATGATTCCAAGGCGATGGTATCCTTTGCCTTCATGGCGGCCTTCATCTCTGTCATTACCTTATCCTGCAATCCCATTTCTTTTCGTTTTGGGCTGCGAAGATAAAAAATAAACCCGAAAGTATGGTACTTCCGGGTTCATGCTTTCCATTAAAAATGGATGTTAATTTAAACACTACTAATCAACATTATCGTGTAAGAAGGAGTTGTTGGAACGCAACTGTAAATCGTCGTTGCTATCCTCCCCCAATGTAGTCCTCGATACCTTTTGTTCCCTAGGCACATCGTTCAAATCCACTCCCTGTCTTTTATAGGCGGGCTGTTTCTCTATTTCATCGATACTGCTCCTATTGTTTTGGAACTTATAGTTGAAGTTTTTTAATTTTCTTCTACGCTCATCGGCACGATCTTTAAGGATTTCACTGATGGAGCTGTTCATTGGATCCAAATCTGCATTTGATGCCTCCGTTTGCTCCGCCGATTCCATTTTGATGGTCTTTTTCTCAAAGACCAATTCGTTTTCCACCAATTTAGGTTCGTGGGTTTCGGCCATGGACTTGGCTCCTGTCAGTTTGTTTTCCAGTTCCATGTATTCTTCCAAATTGTAGCGTGTCTCACCTTCTTTCTTGTATTCCAAGACCGGCTTTACTTCTACAAACTCGTTCACTTTTACGTCACCCAATCCATCATCTAGATTGAAGGTGATCGTGTGTTCCTTCTCTTCTTCCTCCGCCATTTCGTTCAAAGGCATATCAAAGCTAAGAGCGAACTGATCTTCGTTTGTTTTAGGGGATACCACCTCTGGCTCCACTACTTCTATATTGTTGAGGATGTTCTTGGCCTCTATGATGATGAAATCATCTTCCACATTTTCAGCCACTACTTCCTCATAGAAAACATTGAAGTTTCTAATGTAGCTGCTAGTTGGAATCAAATCGGGATTTGAAGCCTTTGGCTCTGGTGTTACT
>JAGQZL010000041.1 GCA_020434915.1 Allomuricauda sp.
CTGACCAAGGTAGCTTTCTTGGAAGAGCCCGAGGGTGTTTACTCAAATAGGTGGTTGACTTGTATTCTGACCCCTTCATTTGAAGTAAGGGAAAATCTACGCAAGGCACTTGAAAACGAGAACATAGAATCAAGACCTTTGTGGAAACCAATGCATTTGCAACCTGTTTTTGAAAAAACCATCTCCTATGTGAATGGGGTGAGCGAAGAGCTTTTTGAAAAAGGACTATGTTTGCCAAGCGGATCTAGCTTGGAGGAAGATGATCTGGAGAGGATTTGCAATATCATTAAAAACGTGCTAAAATGATCAGGGAATTCTTCTATAGGACTGGTAGACGATATGCCTCCAAGTGGACTGTTCTGTGCATTGACCTGTGTATTGTTTCGGTTTCGTTTATTTTGGCTTACTTCATCAGGTTTAACCTTAGCTTTAACTTTGATGTACAACGACTCTGGACACAATTACCCATCGTGGTCCTACTATTTTTGTTGGCATTCCTTATTTCCGGTAGCTACAAGGGAGTTGTAAGACATACGGGGATCAAAGATATCTACGCTATTTTTAATGCCGTATGTTTGGCAAGTATTGGCGCCATTGCAGTGGTCATGGCCAATAGATTTTCTGGATTTGTGGACGAGTTCACGATTCCCCTTTCCATTATCATCATCAATAGTTTATTGGCATTTTTGGCCCTTTCTGCATCAAGGTATGTGTTCAAGATCAGTTATGAGGCCATCATGAACAGGGGCGAGGCACCTGCCAAAAACATGATTATTTATGGAGCTGGTGAATCGGGAATCATTACCTATAACACTTTGACCAACCATTCCAAAATGCAGGCAAAGGTGATTGGTTTCATTGATAACAATCGCAAGAAAGTAGGAAAACAGATCAACGGTGTAAAAGTATATGACAAGGCGATTCTTACTTCGGATTTTGTAAAATTCAACAATATATCTGAAATCATCTTTTCCATTCAATCCATCAGCCCAAAACAGTTGAGGACTTTGGTGAATGAGGTGGTGGATCTCCCGGTTAAAGTAAAGATTGTGCCACCGGTTGAGGACTGGATCAATGGGGAACTTAAAGTTTCCCAGATCAAAAGGGTGCAGATCGAGGATTTGTTGGACAGACCTCCCATCGAGATCCGGAACAGCAAGGTCATGAAGGACTTTGATGACAAAGTGATCATGGTAACTGGAGGAGCTGGTTCCATTGGAAGCGAATTGGTAAGACAAATTTGCAAGTACAATTACCGTGCTCTTATTGTGGTTGATCAGGCCGAGTCGGCGTTATATGATCTACAGCAAGAGTTGAAACAAGCCGGTTTCTTCAATTTTGTTCCTATTGTAGGGGACATCCGCGATAAGAACAAAATGCGGATTTTGTTTGAAGAGTATCGACCAGACAGGATTTTTCATGCCGCCGCGTACAAACACGTTCCACTCATGGAACAAAACCCATACGAAGCGGTCAAGATCAATGTGGCAGGTACCAAGACCATTGTAGACCTTGCCGTGGAGTATGATGTTGAGAAATTCGTTTTCGTATCTACAGACAAGGCCGTGAACCCAACAAACGTGATGGGGGCCACCAAGCGTATTGCAGAAATGTACATAAGCTGTAGACAGCAAGAGGGCAAGACCAAGTTCATTACCACTAGATTTGGAAATGTTCTGGGATCTAATGGTTCCGTAATCCCATTGTTTAGGAAGCAAATTGAAAAAGGAGGGCCCTTAACAGTGACGCACAAGGATATAACCCGATACTTTATGACCATCCCGGAAGCCTCTCAATTGGTATTGGAGGCAGGTGCCATGGGCAAAGGTGGGGAGATTTTCATCTTTGACATGGGCGAATCTGTTAAGATCTTAGATCTTGCGAAGAACATGATCAGACTGTCAGGGCTCCATTATCCGGATGATATTGATATTAAGATCACTGGTCTGAGACCTGGTGAAAAGTTGTACGAAGAACTATTGGCCAATGGGGAGAATACGCTTCCCACATACCATGACAAAATCATGATCAGTAAGGTACGGGAAATTGATTATTCCCGAACAAGGACCATGATCGATGAGCTTTGCATATCAAATCTCTTCTTCAAGGACAATGTGGTACAGCTTATGAAAAGTATCGTACCGGAATACATTTCCAACAATTCTGATTTTTGTAAATTGGACCAGAAGAATCCAAGGACAAGCCCCAAGAGCAAGTCAGAAGTAGGATTTCCACAACTCAACAACTAAATATGTATCCAATGTTCCAAAAAGTTAAAAAGGCATGTTACATAGTAACTATTGCATGTCTTGTAGTTTCGTGTGCATCCCCCAAAAAAATCGTCTATTTTCAAGACTCACAAGATTTTGAAACCATTGTTACCGACAATGGATTTGAACCCAAATTCAAGGTAGATGATGTTATCAGCATTTATGTGGCCACATTGAACCCTGAAGCCAGTGCACCTTTTAATCTTGCAGTAGGCGTATCTGCAACTGGGCAATCGGAAAGTTTGGATTATTTGGTGGATAAGAATGGGGATATCGAATTTCCGGTAATAGGAAAGATCAGTGTGGTAGGATTGTCGCCTGAGGAATTAAAAAATGTACTAAGGGAAAAATTGTCTTCCTACCTCAAAAATCCAATTATCAACGTGCGTTTACGAAATTTTACTGTTACAATTCTAGGGGAGGTAAGAAGTCCTGGAACCTATCCTATTATTGGGGAACAGGTAACTATTTTGGAAGCATTGGGGCTTGCCGGTGACTTGACCATCAAAGGTAAAAGAGAAAACGTAATGGTTATACGTGATTTTGAAGGTGTGAAGGTATACAACCGAATTGACCTTACTTCAAAAGAGTTGATGAAATCCCCGGCATATTACTTGACCCAGAATGATGTGGTCTATGTGGAACCCAACAATTCAGCGGTTGCTTCATCTTCCTTGGATAATAGGACCACCATCATAATTTCCCTATTCTCGTTGGCAATTACATCAACGTTATTTCTAATCCGCAACTAAATTTTAGCATTGGAGACCAAAATGCGCACTTCTGAAGAAAATTTTTCATTTAAAAACATTGATTTTAAAGAAATAATCAGACAATATACCAGCAAATGGTATTGGTTTTTACTTTCCTTGATAATTTTTTTATGCATAGGTTTTCTTTACAATAGGTATACAGTTCCTATGTATGATGCCCAAGCAAAAATCAAAATTGAAACTGAGGGCAACAACAATCCTGAATTAGCCATTTTTCAGGATTTGGGTGCTTTTCAAGGGCAGATGAATCCCATTATAGATGAAATCGAGACCATTAAATCCCGGTCAAATTTTATTGAAGTGGTCAATAAGCTTGAGCTCAACACCCGAATTTTTAAACTGGGCAATATTCTGGATTCAGAAATCTACAACAATGCTCCGTTTAATCTGAATTTCAAAGAATCCGACTCTATTGTGAACCAAACCGGGTTCAGTTTTTATATCAGCCTCATTTCCGATTCCACCTTTGGCTATAAAAGGAATGAAGGAGCGCCTTACAAGGAAAACACCTTCGGATCAAACATTTCTACACCGCTGGGTGATTTGGTGATTACCCCCAGCACCGAGAAAATAAACGTATTCAAGGGAAGCGAGTTCAGAATCGTAATTAATCCGGCTACTGTAGTGGCGGACAATTATAGAAGGCGTATCGTAATCAATCCCATTGATCGTTCTTCCAACATCTTGTCTGTTTATCTTCAGGATGGAATCCAGGGAAGGGCGCAGGATATCATTAACACCTTGATTGCCGTTTATAACGAAAATGCCATAAGCGACAAGAAAGAGGCAGCGGATAAGACTTCTAATTTTATTGATGCCAGGATTACTGAAATTTATTCCAACCTCTACAATGTAGACCAGTCCGCAGAGGAGTTCAAAACCGATCGTGGGATTACCGATATATCATCGGAATCCAACATCAACCTTAATGTAGGTATGGCCAACAGACAGGAATTGGAAGGTGCCACGTTACAGCTGAACATGGCCTCTTCCATGAAGGATGTTGTGGAAAACCAGAATGGATATGAGATTCTGCCATCGAACTTAGGACTTTCAGACCCAACCATCACGGGAACCACGGCCCGATATAACCAATTAGTGTCGGAGAGGAACCGACTTTTGGAGAGTTCGAGTAATCTGAACCCCGTGGTTCAAAACCTGGATAAGGAGTTGAATACCTTAAAAAGTAGTCTGCTATCCAGTTTGAACAATACCACCAGCAACTTGGAACTGCAGATCAACAGCTTGGCAAAGCAGCAATCGCGAATCAATAGTAGGATTTATTCCGCACCAAGTAACGAACGTGCTTTAAGGGACATTACCAGAAAATTGGAAACCACGGAATCACTGTACCTATATCTTTTGGAAAAAAGGGAAGAGGCACAAATTGCTTTTGCCTCTGCATCTCCGCCTTCTTCCATTGTAGATGCAGCTTACAGCTCAAGTTCTGCACCAGTGTACCCCAATAAAATGATGAATTATGTTGCTTGTTTTTTCTTGGGACTCATCATTCCATTTATGATTATCTATGTTACCGGATTGTTGGATAACAAAGTACATAGCAAGCAAGATTTGGAAGACATTATTAGGGACAATGCCCCTGTTATTGCCGAATTGCCTAAAGTTGGCAAAAAGGAAAGTAAGATCATTCAGAAAGATGATCGTTCCGTCTTGGCAGAATCACTAAGAATACTTCGGACCAATCTGAATTACATCCAAAACTCCAAAGGAGCCGGCTCCAAGAACAACCTGTTGTTCATATCTTCCAGCGTACCAGGGGAAGGAAAAACATTTGTCTCCTCCAATTTAGCGGCGGTTTATGCCAGTACTGGTAAAAAGGTGTTGTTGCTTGGGGCGGACATTAGAAATCCAAGACTGCATGACTTTTTCTCCGAAGTGGAGTCGCACCCAAAAGAAGCCAGAAGCATTAGTCATGCTAGTAGAAAGGGGTTGACCGACTATTTGATCAATTCCAAATTAGAGGTATCTGATTTAACAGAACCCGTTCAAATGAACGGGGATACCATTGATGTCATTTTCTCTGGTAAGATTCCACCAAACCCTACCGAGTTGTTGATGAACGAGCGAATGGGGCAGCTTTTTAAAGAAACCTCTGAGCTCTACGATTATGTGATCGTGGATACCGCTCCCTTGATGGTGGTGACGGATACCTTGCTCATCAGTCAATACGCCAGTCAGATATTGTATGTGGTAAAAGCCGGTTCCACGGAAACCAAGATCTTGGATTTCCCCCTTAAACTTAAGGAAGAGGGCAAATTGAAAGGCTTGTCCTTTGTGGTCAACAATGTAAAACAGGCAAATCTGGGTTACGGTGGCAAGTACGGCTACGGCTACGGTAAGTCCGTAAAAAAATGGTGGAGTTTTTCTTGATCAATAAAAGGTATGGATCGTCCTTTCTATAATGGGAAGTAATCGATTCAATAGTTTGTTGGAGAGTTTGATTTCCTTCAAGGCGGAAAGCTGTCTCATATTGTGGACATCCGATCCCACAAAATCTATTAGATCATCTTCCAAGAGCTTGGCTGTGATTTTTGCCACACCTTCCCCATAAGATTCTGGGGTTAGTGACAGTAGGTTGGCCTGGTATAGGACACCTTGGGATTTCATCACGGGATATTTACCGTATTTATGATGAAAATACATGTACCGTTCCGGGTGTGCCAAAACTGGGAACAAACTTTCCTTGCCTATTTTTTCCACTGCCGCATCAAAATTCAAGGAAGGCTGTAGATAGGACATCTCTATAAGGAGATATTCGTTGTGTAGGGGTATTACTTTTCCTTTGGCCAAAATGTGCTCAAAGTTGTCATCAACCATGTGTTCTGCAGCGTATTCCAAAATCAACTCCAAGCCCTTTGATGCTTCCAGTTCCTTAGATAGGATTTCATAGGAGTCCTTGATGGTTTTGGGAGTATTGTCGTAATGATTGTGCATTATATGAGGGGTACAGATGAACTTCTTCACCCCAAGTTCAGAGAATCCACGAAGCAATTCCAAAGATTCGGCAACAGACTTGGAACCATCATCAATGCCAGGAAGAATATGGTTATGGATATCCACCATGCCATGCAGGTAGTCGGCCAAATAAACCTTCTTTTGGAAAAAACTGAACATGTTTAAAATTTGGACTGCAAAGATAAAGGTTATGAGGTTCAGAAAGTGCGTGATGTATTGTTAAATTGGTCCAAACAAAAAACCGACCTGCTAAGATCGGTTTAATAGATTCACTACTTTATGTTTTTTAACTAAACTCGTTGCTAAGATAAGACTTGGTTATAGATTTGGGAATTAACGAAAGATCAAAAAGATTAATGAAAGATTAATAGAATTAACCAAGCAGTAAAATCCTGCTGTTTTTTTGTTTATTTAGCAACATGCTGACCAAGAGAAATGTCTATGTTTTCGTATTTGTGGTGTCTGTCATTGGCCTTTTGGTGGTGCAGTATCAATATTTGCGGGTTGGCCTAGGGTTGGCCAGGGTTCAGTTTTCAGAAAAAATGGATGAGGCAAGGGAGAACATTGGGCAGGAACTATCCGAGGTCAATTCGCTCACCTATACACTGGGAAATACCATTTTAAAGGATACCACCGAAGTGCGGATAGGTTTGGACAGTTTACAGAAAACCTCCCAATTCTATCTCAACGATTACATTACCTATCAGTTAGGGCTCTCTGGAATAGATGCCCCTTTTACCTACTCCCTCTACTCAAGGGATTCTACCGTGTATTTGGGTTCAATACAACCACACATAAACGGGGAGGATATCCTTACCTATCCAATTAAGATTGAAGGGTATTTGCCGGAACTGCTTGAAAAGGAGATGGTTTTGGAATTGGGTTTTGAAGATCTCAACAAGTATTTTATGGACCAACTGAAGGGATTGACCATTCCTGGAGTCATTTTCTTGTTGGCCATTATCGTGGTGGTTATATGGGTATTGCGTTCGTTCTACTGGCAACGGAGTATCATTACCACAACCAATGATTTCATCAATAACCTTACCCATGAATTAAAAACTCCTGTTTTTTCCATAGGACTGGCCAGTAAAATTCTGGAAGGGGAGGTATCCGAGGATAAAAAGCCAGTAGTGGAACTGATCAGAAGGGAGACCGATCGGTTAAAGACACATATTGACAAAGTCTTGGAGCTCGCCAGTTTGGAATCGGGGAAAGAGTTGATGCAATTTGAAGAATTGGACTTTAAACCGGAATTGCAGAGAATAGTCGAAGACTTTGCAATGCTTGCGGAAAGTGAGCGCGTGGATTTTTCCTTTCATCTTGAAGATGGTCCTTATTGGATTTGGGCAGAAAGATTTCATTTGGAAAATGTTATCGAGAACCTGTTGGAAAATGCAAAAAAATATGCAGATGAACCTGTTATTGAATTGAAGGCATCTTTGCATAGGAATAAACTTTGGATTGCCATTTCGGATAACGGGCAAGGAATTGCCAAAGAGGACCAGAAGAAAATATTCAGGAAATATTATAGGGTAAAGAATGGAAACATTCACAAAGTCAAGGGATATGGCCTAGGATTGGCCTACGTACAAAAAATAATAAAGATGCACCGGGGAACCATTTCAGTGGAGAGTGAACCGGGGAAGGGGACAACCTTTACCATCGCTTTAAAAATGATGAACAATGGATAGAAAGTACAAATTGATTTTAGTGGAAGATGATGCCTCGCTGGGGTACCTGCTATCTGAATACCTGGGAATGAAAGGGTTTGATGTGACTTGGGCCAAAAATGCCCAAGAAGCCATTTTAAAAACCCAGACCAATGTTTTTGACCTTGCCATTTTGGATATTATGCTGCCAGATATGGATGGTTTTGAACTTTCCCAAAAAATAAAGGGAATCAATCCAAACCTACCTTTCTTGTTCCTAACGGCCCGTTCTCTCAAAATAGACGTTCTGAAGGGCTTTTCCATGGGAGCGGTGGATTATCTGAAGAAACCCATTGATGAGGAAGAACTGGTGGTAAGGATCAATGCCCTTTTGTCCAGATTGGTGGCAGACACCACAGTGGAACCACAGGCTTCCCAATATCAAATCGGGGATTACACCCTCAACACTGAGAATTTTGAACTACGCTACAAAAAGGAATTGGTGAAGTTGACGGGAAAGGAATTTGACCTGTTGACATTATTGGCCATGAACCAAAACCAACTTTGTACCCACAAGGAAATACTGACCACTATCTGGGACAAGAATGATTACTTCAACAAAAAAAGTCTCAATGTTTTCATTTCCCATCTCAGGAAACATTTGTCCAAAGACCCACGTATTAGCATTGTCAACGTAAACCGACGCGGATTCATGCTGAAGGTTGAGGAGGATTAAGTTCCATCAACTTTAACTATTCGTACGAAACCTACCCATTTATTTTATACTGCAATTAATTGATTTGCAATAGGTTCTTCCAGTTTTGGACTAATATGGGACCTATGATGAAAAAAAATATGTAACAAATTGGAAATTGGGAGTCTAATCGGGCGACGTGCTCTTTGGGAAACTTTCACTTTCCATTGGTATGTGAAAACCCATTACCTGGGAAAAATCAGAAAACGAAAACGATCAATTAAATTCCAATGAAACAATTTGTATCCGTACTTTTTCTATCCGTACTATTTTTTCAATCAAATGCCCAAGTGAACGGACCTTCAAATATAACCTTTGACAGTTCAATGATCAAGAATGAAGAATACACCTTGACTTGGTACATGCTCCAGGATACATTAAAGCACGAAATGGGCAAAGTGACTACCAGAATATTGAAAGATGAGGATGAAATTCTCTTCATAACCAATGTGAAGATGCAGCGTGCAACCAGCCCATGGATAGACAGTACCATAGTAAAAACAAAGGATTTTGCTCCAATTTACCATGCATCACAAAATCAAAACAGGGACATGGCTATGCACTATAACAAAGGGGTGAAGGGTTTTTATTTGGACAAAAAGACCAAGCAAAAAATTGAGTTGGACGAATCGCCCACAGGTTCCTACTTTGATAGTAGCAGCTACCCTTATTTAATAAGATGGTTACCGCTTGAGGAAGGGTATCATAAAACCATCCAAATCTTTGATTTTAATCCAAATGCCAAAACAGGCCTTCTCAAGGTAGATATTAAAGAGGTCTCCGAAGTTGAACTAAGCCTAAAGAAGGGCAATACCCGTGCATGGAAAGTTTATGTGACGGACGAAATCAGTAACAACCAGGTGAATAACTATTACTATATTGACCAACATACCCGTGAACTCATCAAACATGAGATAGAGGTCTCCGGCAGAAAAATGGTCATGGAAAAATCGGATTTTTGATAAAATATAGTTCAACAAAAAAGAAGACATTGAAAACACTTTTAGACCCCACTAGGAAATATCCCATGGTAATGCCAGATGGCAGTGAAATCAAGACCGTGGTACATTTGAACCAAGTGATCGATCACCCTAGAATGGAAATCGGGAATTTCAGCTATTTTGGCCATTTTGAGGTATTGGAGGATTATGCGGGCTACTTGGCTCCCTATCTATTTCCCTTGAGCCCGGAAAAATTGGTGATAGGCAAGTTTTGCCAAATTGCCCATGGTGTACGTTTCATTACAAGTTCCGCCAACCACTTCATGGGCGGATTTTCTACCTATCCGTTCAATAACTTTAGAATGACCCCCCAGACCACTATGGAAGAAATACAGGCCATGTTCCAAGTATCCGAAAGAAAAGGGGATACCATCATTGGAAATGATGTTTGGATCGGTATGGAAGCGGTGGTCATGCCAGGGGTTAAAATAGGGGACGGGGCCATTATCGGAGCGCGCTCTGTAGTGGTCAAAGACGTGGAACCCTATACTATTGTTGGAGGGAATCCAGCCAAACCTTTGAAAAAAAGGTTTAGTGATTCAACTATAGAAATCTTACAGGATATACAATGGTGGAATTGGCCCGTTGAAAAGGTGGAAAACAACTTGGAGACCATTTTGAGCATGGATATTGAAAAACTTAGGGATATCGCATAAAATGCTGTAAGTTTAGGCTAGAAATTAAAAAGTCCTATGAAGAAAGTCATCCTCTTTTTCGCATTCTCCCTTATTTGTCTCAATGTTTTTGCCACGGAAACCAAGATCATGGTTCGTGCCAAAGCCAAAGATGCCAAGTTTGTTGGAAGCTCCATTGGCGGTGCCCACGTGATAATCAGAAATGCCCTAAACGGTCAAATTTTAGCAGAAGGCACCACTCAGGGAAGCACAGGGAATACCGATGTGATCATGAAGAATCCCAAAGAGCGCTACACCCAGCTTTCGGATGACAAAACTGCTGGTTTTCTGGCTATTTTGGATATTGATGAGGCTACTTTTGTGAGGATTGAAATGATTTCCCCAATCAACAAAAGAAATGCCCAAGTCCATGCTTCTACGGAACTTTGGGTAATTCCAGGCAAAGATATTTTAGGTGATGGGATTGTTTTGGAGATTCCAGGATTCGTCATCGATATCCTGAACCCGAATACACATCAATATATCCCTATTGCCTCTCTGAAGGATACAGGACTGGACATCAAGGCCAATATTGTGATGATGTGCGGCTGTCCGATTGAGAAAGATGGTCTTTGGGACTCTAACCTAATGGAAGTCAAGGCCATTTTTAAAAAGGATTGCAAAACAATCGAAGAGTTGGTATTGACCAATCCTTCGCGGAATCTTTTTGAGGGAAACTTAAAAGTCGAAGAAGCCGGAGCGTACGAACTAACGATCTATGCCTACAATGCCACCACCGGGAATACTGGAGTGGAAAGAATCAACTATGTGATTACTGACTAATCGTTGGTTTTTTGTTGAATTCCTGATTTTTCCAATAAGTCCACAGGAAAAATTGGTAACTTTTGCCAAATATCCCCTTTGGATTTATGAGAAAGAACCCCCTTTCGTTGCTGTTGCTTGTTATAGTTATCATGGGCTGTCAGAATAAGGCGCAGAATCCAGACTTGTTGGATGTGGGCATTCCCCTTAAAATGGCGGAATATCGTGCGCAACAGGTTTCCAATGTGGTCTATGGACTTTCTTTTGATATTCCTGAAAGTAAGGATGTTCCCATTCCTTCACGTTTGAAACTTACCTTACAACTTCATGACCTAAGCAGGCCATTGTATTTGGATTTTAATGCGGATGCTTCCTTGTTGAAGGAACTCATCGTTAATGGTGAAAAAAAGGAAATCAACCACCAAAAAGAGCATTTGATTGTTTCCAACGGCTTAAAAAAAGGAGAGAACATCCTTGAAATAACCTTTCATGCAGGGGAACTCTCTCTTAATCGGAATGAGGACTTTTTATATACGCTGTTGGTGCCGGATAGGGCCAGTACATTGTTCCCTTGTTTTGATCAGCCTAACATAAAGGCCAAGTACATATTGGATATTACCGCTCCCATGGATTGGAAAGTACTGTGTGGGTCACCATTGCAAAGCAATGTGGAACGGCAAGATAAAGTCCACTATCAATTTGGGGAGAGTGATCCCATGAGTACCTATTTGTTTTCCTTTGTGGCAGGAAAGTTTGATTCCCAAACAGAGAATCCTGGCGTTTTTGACATGGAATTTCTCTATCGGGAAACGGACTCGGTCAAAATCAAGGCCAGTGTATTTCCTGTATTTGAGCTTCATCAAAAATCCATCGACTTTTTAAAGGATTATACCCTGTATGATTTTCCGTTCCAAAAACTGGATTTTGCAGCGATTCCCGGTTTTCAATATGGGGGAATGGAGCATGTGGGCGCCATTCAGTACAGGCAATCCTCCCTATTTTTGGATGAGAGTGCCACGGAACGCCAGAAAATGGGTAGGGCCAAGCTTATTGCCCATGAAACCTCCCATATGTGGTTTGGGGATTTGGTAACCATGGATTGGTTCAACGATGTTTGGATGAAGGAGGTTTTTGCCAATTTCATGGCAGACAAGATCGTTAATCCCACCTTCAAGGATGTTAACCACAAGTTGCAGTTTATGATGTCCCATTACCAAGGGGCATATGGGGAGGATAGAACGAAGGGGACCAATCCTATCCGTCAAAATCTGGACAACCTTAAGAATGCCGGAAGTTTGTATGGGGGAATCATTTATAACAAAGCCCCAATCATGATGAGACAGTTGGAAACTACCATAGGGGAGAAGGAGTTCAAGGACGGAATTAGGGAATACATTTCCAATTTTGCCTATGGCAATGCCACTTGGAACGATTTGGTGGACATTTTGGATAAAAGAACACCGACCGATCTTAAAAATTGGAGTGAAGTTTGGGTAAACCAATCAGGAAGACCGGTAATTGATGCCAAGGTGGATTATGTAGATGGTAAAATCCGGGAGTTTTCAATTATGCAAAAAGCCGAGGATGGCAGCGATAAATTATGGCCCCAATCCTTTGAAGTAGCCTTCGTGTATCCCGATAGCACGCATATCATTACTGTTTCCATCAACAACGAAATGATGGAAGTAGTGAAAGCATTGGGACTGCCCAAACCCCAAGCCATTGTATATAATTCCAATGCGTTTGGCTATGGATTGTTTCCCTTGGACCCTTCGGATATAGATGTGATTCCTACATTACAAGATGAGGTGACCAGAGGCTACGCCTATCTCAATGCCTATGAGAATGTACTGGCTGGAAAGATAGGCGCCCAGGAAAGTCTGGAGCTTTTTACACAAGCAATTCAACATGAAGAAAATGAATTGATCCATAGCCTGTTATGTGGACAGGTATCCAATATTTTCTGGAGCTTTCTTTCTTCTGCTGAACGTGAGGCATACCAACCTGAGTTGGAAAAATTGTTATGGAATCAACTTTTGAAAGGAAAACTCGCTCCGAACAACAAAAAGAATGTATTCAATCTTTGGAAGGGCATAGCCTATTCTGACCCTGCAAAAGCAAAATTGTATAGCATTTGGGACAAGCAAACCATGATTTCTGGACTTCGTCTCAACAAAGATGATTATACGGGGATGGCCACGACGTTGGCACTGTACGATCACGAAAAGGCAGTTTCAATATTGGACAAGGCAAGAGAAGAACTGGAGAATGCAGATAAAGTAAAACGTTTTGATTTTCTGAGGCCTGCACTATCTGCCGATGAACTGGAAAGAAATACCTTTTTTGAATCCTTCAGGGATGCCAAAAACCGGGAAAAGGAATCTTGGGTATTGTCGGCCTGTGGGTATATACATCATCCGTTACGGCAGCAATCATCCATTGCCCAATTACCGTTGGCTTTGGATTTATTGGAAGAAATCCAAAAAACTGGGGATATATTCTTCCCCAAAAGATGGTTGAGTAGCACGGTGGGCCAATATCAGTCCAAGGAAGCTTATGAAATGGTGGAAACCTATCTTGAAACCCACCCGAACCTAAATGCTTCATTAAAAGGAAAATTGCTTCAAGCCTCGGATGATCTGTATCGCTATCAAAAGTTGAAAAACAACTGATTATCTGTTCGGACTCCAGTATCTTATGTGACAAAAGTTACATATAATACAGTCTAAATGGTTGATAATTAAACATTTATAATGATTTTTATCATTGTATCACCCATTTTTTAAAATTAACTTCAAGGTTGATTTTTAATACGAGTACCATGAAAAAAATTGTTTTGTTGGTGTTGGCCGTTCTAGGATCGGTCACACTTGTGGCGCAGGATAGGGATAGGGACAGGGTCCAAGATCCCGATCAAGATCGAGACCGTTTAATGTTGGTCGATGGTGATGTTCTCCAAATTCGCGATCGAGACCAAATTCGTTTGCAAGACCCCATTACGTTGAACGATGGAACGGTTGTTAATCCAAATGGAACCTACTTGACACGCGACCGTGATAGGCTCCGTCTTAAAGATGGTGAATGTTTGGATAATGATGGTATCAAATACCGCAACGAGTACCAATATCGCTACAAAGTCATGCAAGCGGACAAAGGACTTACCAATGCCCAAATCCAGGAACGTAACCAAAATAGGTTCCAAGTAATGCTCATAGACGGCGAGCTTTATCAAATTAGAACACAATCACAAAATAGATTGCAACAACGACTTGAGTTGGCAAATGGGGGCACTATAGATCCCGACGGTTCCTACATGAACCAAAACCGCCAACAGTTGAGACTTCAAGATGGGGAATGTTTGAATTTGAATGGTGAAAAGTTCACCAACATGTACCAACATCGTAAAATGATGTTGCAAAAAAACATGAAGAATCTTAAAAACATGAAGTCCAAAAGTAATACCCTTAAAAAGAAAAAAGGACAAGTCATGTAAATGCAATCAATAAGAAGGCCATGC
>JAGQZL010000420.1 GCA_020434915.1 Allomuricauda sp.
TACCTAGACGGTCACCGCCGTATATAATTTTATCGGTTCCCACACCTCTTTTTCGCATTTCCATAAGGGCGCATTCCCCTAGGTCATTTTTGGGCAATCGTGTCACAAAATCCACGGGAATTCCATAGTTGGCAAGGGATACTGCAACGTTGGATTCCCCACCCCCGTAATTCACATCAAAGGAATTGGCTTGGGAAAACCTTAAAAATCCCGGTGGTGATAACCGGAGCATGATTTCTCCGAAGGTTATGACTTTTTTCATTTTATGTGTTTAAAATCAAAATAATTTTTTGCGTTGAAATAACAGATGTCTTGGACAATAGTTCCAATAAGGTCCATATCATTTGGTAAAAGCCCTCTCTTAATTTCGTTACCTAAGATATTACAAAGAAGCCTTCTAAAATATTCATGCCTAGGAAAGGACAACAAACTACGGGAATCTGTCAACATCCCCACAAAGCAGCTCAACACTCCCATATTGGATAGGACATTGAGTTGTCTTTCCATTCCATTCAATTGGTCGTTATACCACCAACCGGAACCAAACTGGACTTTTCCTTTAATGCCATGACCATAAAAATTACCTGCCATGGTCGCAAATACTTCATTCCATGAGGGATTCAAATTGTATAGAATGGTCTTGGCCAATTGGTCCGAGCTATCCAATAAACTCAAAAATTTTGCGAGCCCCTGTGCCTGCGAAAAATCCCCTATGGAATCGAAACCTGCATCCGCTCCCAATTTGTCAAACATTCTTTGATTGGTATTGCGCAATGCGCCTAAATGAAATTGTTGCACCCATCCTCTCTTATGATAAGAAGGACAAAGTATGGTAAGTGTATGGAACTGAAAATAATGTACTTCTTCCAAGGAGGGAACCCTTCCTTCCAAAATTCTGGAAAAGAGTACTTCAATATCGCAAGGTGGGGATTCAAAGTAGCCAAGATATTCCAAACCATGGTCGGCTACCCTGCATTGGTTTTCATGAAAAAAGGAGATTCGGTCTTCCAATGCATCCAAAAGGTCTGCGTAGGTGTTGATAGACCGGCCACTGGCATTTTCCAGTTTCTCCAGATAGATTTTGTATGCTTTGGGGTTGGCAATGGCGTAAGCCTTATCGGGCCTGAAGGTTGGACGCATTTGAAGGTCTGTTCCTATCCCCATTAATTTCTGATGGTACTCCAAGTGGTCGATGGGATCGTCTGTTGTGCACACCACTTCTACCTTCATCATGTTCAACAACCCAAGTGCACTGTGACTAGAGGATTGCAATAGTGCTGTTGTTTCTTCATAAATAGCCTCTGCATTGGTTTCTGAGAGCATGGAATCAATATTGAAGTATCGCTTAAGTTCCAACTGCGTCCAATGGAATAGTGGATTCCGGATGGTATATGGGGCTATCCCGGCCCATTTTTGAAATTTTTCGAAGTCTGTGGCACTTCCGGTTATATAGTTCTCTTCAATGCCCATGGCCCTCATGGCTCGCCACTTGTAATGATCGTGTTGTAACCAAGCCTCCGTCATGGTTGCAAAATGATGATCGGTGGCCAACTCTTTTGGAGATAGGTGATTATGGTAATCTATAATGGGTAGATTGGCTGCATGTTCATGGTAG
>JAGQZL010000421.1 GCA_020434915.1 Allomuricauda sp.
AAGTCAGAAGCATTTTTGAATATGTTACGTGAGTATTATTCTGAATACCGTATCGTTGACAATCAAATGGATGTTGATGAAGAAGTCCTTAAAATTGCCATCTACCACTTTGAAAGTTCCGAGCAACATATTTATCCGGCCGTGAAACATTTTGAAGGGGACATGAAGGTGAAAGTATCCGGTGCCAATTGGGTTGATATTTCCAATATCAATGCCCACAAGGGCTACGCCCTACAAAAAGTGATGGAACAATACCAGGTTCAATCCCACGAAATCATGGTCTTTGGGGATTATAACAACGATTTGGAAATGCTGGAGCTGTCTGAGTATAGTTTTGCCATGGCCAATGCGCATCCCAATGTGCTCAAAACTGCCAAATACCAAACCTCCAGCAACAACGATTTTGGTGTGGAGCGCATCTTGGAACAACTTTTATAAACTTCCCCCGTTCAGCTAATTTATAAGATGTTGCTATTTTAAAATTTGTACCTTAAAGGTCCAAGAACTAAATGGCAACCATATGGCTGATTTAAAAAAAGAAGATATCAAACAAGAGGTCTTTGACCTGTACGATGATTACGCCCACAACAAATTGGAGCGCAGGGAATTTATTGAAAAGCTATCCGTGTATGCCGTTGGTGGCATTACCTTGGCCTCTTTAATGAGTTTTGTGATGCCCAATTATAAAGACACCCTGACCGTTTCTCCCGATGATCCAAAATTGGATTCTGGATTTATCAACTATGATTCACCAAAAGGAGGTGGTGAAATTCGAGGTCTCTTGTCCAAACCCAAAGGCACCACTGAAAAATTGGGAGGCATTGTCGTGGTCCATGAAAACCGTGGCCTGAACCCCTATATTGAAGATGTAGGCCGAAGAGCCGCATTGGAAGGGTTCATCTCCTTGGCCCCAGATGCTTTGACACCACTGGGAGGCTATCCCGGTAATGATGATGATGGACGAGCCTTACAACGGCAACGTGACCGAAATGAGATGTTGGAAGATTTTATCGCAGCTTATGAGTATCTGAAAAACCACGAAAATTGTAATGGCAAGGTAGGTGTGGTCGGTTTTTGCTTCGGTGGATGGATTTCCAATATGATGGCGGTAAAGGTACCTGAATTGGCTGCTGCCGTTCCCTTTTATGGCGGTCAACCAGCCGATGATGAAGTTGCCCAAATCAATGCTCCATTATTGATCCATTATGCTGGATTGGATGAACGGGTCAACGCTGGATGGTCAGATTATGAAGCCAAGTTAAAGGAGCTTGGTAAAGAATATGAAGTCCATTTCTATCCAGATGTGAACCATGGGTTCCATAACAACACCACACCAAGGTTTGATAAAGCTTCAGCAGATCTGGCATGGGAGCGTACCGTTCAATTCTTTAAGGATAATTTGGGCTAGGTCTTCTGTTTTTTCTTGCGAGCCGCAGGAAAAAGTACATTGTTCAGGATTAAACGATACCCAGGTGAGGTAGGATGCAGGTCCAACTCGGTCTTAGGATCTCCTACCCGATGCTGGTAATCTTCAGGGTCATGACCTCCATAGAAGGTCCAGAAGCCCTTACCAAATATTCCATGTATATATCTTACC
>JAGQZL010000422.1 GCA_020434915.1 Allomuricauda sp.
TGGAGGACAAAGTGGTTCGCAACCGATTGGTGAACGACTCCCTCACAGCAGCCCTGAAATCCAAACCTTCTCCTATTTACCACCAAAAATTTGCCGACCGCATCACCACCGGAAACATGGAAGATGATATCTCCAAAGTGGCCCATGTGGATTGGATCATTGAAGTGGTGGTGGAACGTTTGGACATTAAAAAACAAGTGTTCGAAAAGCTGGACAAGCATCGAACTCCGGGTACCTTGATTACTTCCAATACCTCTGGTATTCCGATCAAATTCATGAATGAAGGAAGAAGCGAGGATTTCCAAAAGCATTTTTGCGGCACCCATTTCTTCAATCCAGCGCGCTACCTAAAACTTTTTGAAATCATTCCAGGCCCAAAAACTTCACAAGAGGTATTGGACTTCTTAAATGGATATGGCGAACAATTCTTGGGCAAAACTTCGGTAGTGGCCAAGGACACCCCGGCCTTTATTGGAAACCGAATCGGGATTTTCAGCATCCAAAGCCTTTTCCATGCCGTTAAGAACTTGGGCATGACTGTGGAAGAAGTGGACAAATTGACCGGACCGGTAATCGGCAGGCCAAAGTCTGCAACCTTCCGTACAGTGGATGTGGTTGGGTTGGATACCTTGGTGCATGTTGCCAACGGAATCAGTGAAAATTGCAAGGACGATGAGCGCCATGAATTGTTCCAATTACCGGATTTCATCACAACCATGATGGAAAACAAATGGTTGGGAAGCAAAACAGGCCAAGGTTTCTATAAAAAAGTGACGGGTAGCGATGGTAAAAGCGAAATCCTTACCCTGGACTTGGATACCATGGATTATCGATCCAAAAAAAGTGCCAAGTTCGCTACGCTGGAATTGACCAAGACCATCGACAAAGTTATCGACCGTTTCCCAGTATTGGTGGGCGGAAAAGATAAAGCAGGAGAATTTTACAGAAAGAGCTTCGGGGCCCTATTTGCTTACGTCACACATCGGATTCCAGAAATTTCGGATGAGCTTTATAAAATAGATGATGCCATGAAGGCCGGTTTTGGCTGGGAGCATGGACCCTTCCAAATTTGGGATGCCATTGGCTTGGAAAAAGGTTTGGAATTCATCAAAGCCGAAGGTTTGGAAGCCGCATCTTGGGTTGCCGATATGAAAGCAGCCGGAGTTGATTCTTTCTATTCAGTTAAAGATGGGGCCACTTATTTCTATGATATTCCGAAAAAGACCATGGAGAAAGTGCCTGGTCAGGATGCTTTCATCATTTTGGACAACATTAGAAAGTCCAATGAGGTGTTCAAAAACGGTGGTGTGGTCATAGAAGATTTAGGTGATGGTATCCTTAACTGTGAGTTCCAGTCCAAGATGAATACCATTGGTGGTGATGTCTTGGCCGGATTGAACAAAGCCGTGGACCTTGCCGAAAAAGATTTCCAAGGCTTGGTTATTGGAAACCAAGGAGCCAACTTTTCCGTGGGAGCCAATATCGGAATGATTTTTATGATGGCCGTGGAACAGGAG
>JAGQZL010000423.1 GCA_020434915.1 Allomuricauda sp.
ACTCATATTCCTGACCCTGTTTGCCAGTTTTCTGTTGTGGCGGGGAAAGCTTTTTCAAAAGAAATGGTTGCTCTGGACCTTTGTTTTTGCCGTGTTCCTGCCCCAGATTGCCAATCAGGTAGGGTGGTTTGCCGCAGAAATGGGAAGACAGCCTTGGGTGGTCTATGGACTGTTAAGAACTGATGAAGCCTTTTCGCAGGCGGTTTCCGATAACCAGATTCTATTTTCCCTGATACTCTTCTTCTTGATTTATGCCCTGCTCTTTACATTGTTCATTTATCTTCTGCACAAGAAAATCAAACATGGGCCTTATGAAGAAGCGGAAAGCGACGACACACCTTTTGGAGGAACTTTGACACACATGATTAACTAAGGAATATGGAAACGTTTTTAGGATTGGATTATCCCACTTGGTGGTTTTTGGTAGTAGGCGGATTGTTTTCCGGATATGCCATTTTGGATGGTTTTGATTTTGGTGCCGGTGCTTGGCACTTGTTCCTAAAAAAGGAGCAAAGCCGAAGGATAGCCTTAAATGCCGTTGGTCCTGTGTGGGATGGCAACGAGGTATGGTTGGTCATTGGAGGCGGAGCCTTGTTCGCTGGGTTTCCATTGATGTACGCTACGCTGTTCTCCTCACTCTACATCCCTTTCATGTTGTTCTTGCTCTTTATCATTTTTAGGGCCATTTCCATTGAGTTTAGGGGTAAGGAACCCATGTTGTGGTGGCGCAGGCTTTGGGATATCTGTTACAGTATTTCCAGTATCATGTTGGCCTTTTTGCTGGGTGTGGTGCTTGGGAATGTGTTGCAGGGTATTCCAATTGATGAAAACTACCAATACCAAGGTGGCGTCCTATTTGAATTTTTGAATCCTTACGCCATAATGACGGGGCTTACAACCTTATCGCTTTTTATGGCTCATGGTGCTATTTTTTTATTGTTGAAAACGGAAGGTAGGTTGTTTGCCAAGTTAACACGACTCTTGAAACGGGGCATGATTTTCTTTATGGTAAGTTTTTCGGTTACCACACTATATACCTTAATCTATATTCCCCACCTTTCGGATGATTTCAAAAGCAATCCATCGCTTTTTGTCATTCCATTACTGACCTTTTTGAGTATAGCCAACGTGCCTAGACTGGCCGAGAAAAGAAAATACAAGTGGGCGTTCCTTTTTTCATCGTTGACCATTGCATTTCTGCTGGTGTTGGTGGCGGTTGAATTGTATCCGGTACTGCTACGTTCCACCATAGACCCCAAGTTCCATATCGATATTTACAATGCCGCTTCCTCCACCAAATCATTGCAGATTATGTTAACGATTGTGGCCATTGGCACCCCCTTGGTGTTGTTCTATACCATATTTGTGTACAAAACATTCTGGGGCAAGGTCAAGTTGGACGAAACCAGTTATTGAACAAACAATATTTTAAGTGAAAGACCCTGCAAAATGTAGGGTCTTTGTTTTTTAACTCACTTGTTTTCAGTAACAATTGTTACTGTGGTTTAGTAGGC
>JAGQZL010000424.1 GCA_020434915.1 Allomuricauda sp.
TGATAGGATATATGGCAAGCGGAAAGTCAACCGTTGGAAGACTGTTGGCCAGTGAATTAGGAATTCCATTTATGGATCTAGATCAATTCATTGAGGAATGCGAAAAAAAATCGATCAAAACCATTTTTTCTGAGCAAGGGGAAATCCAATTTCGAAAATTGGAATACCTGGCACTTTCGGAAGCATTGGAAGAAAATGAATCCGTCGTACTATCGGTCGGAGGGGGAACACCTTGTTATGGTAACAACATGCAGCTGATTTTAGAGCAGGCAGACCATTCCGTTTACTTACAAATGTCCATACCGGATTTGGTGGAACGAATTGCTAGGGAAAAAGAGAACAGGCCTTTGGTCAAGGATATTGTCGATGAAGATTTACCTGAATTTGTGGGGAAACATCTTTTTGAACGCTCCCCATTCTATTCACAGGCCCAGCATATAGTAAGTGGTAAGGGAAAACCGGAAGAGGTCGTTATCAGGATAAGGGAGCTCCTATTCTAAATACACCGCATCGTTTTTGGGCTCAAACACTACCTTGATGTGTTCGTTAAGGGAGGTCGACAACGAAATACCCTTAAAGTCGGCCTTAATAGGATATTTTTTATGGTTGCGGTTTACCAATACCGCTGTCTTCAACTGTTTTATTGGGGTTTTCAGAAAATGGTGCGTACCGTAAATGAGCGTTGTTCCAGAATTCAGTACGTCATCCACCAAGACAATGGATTTATCCTTGTAATCTGCTTCGCCAATGGAGGTCTCCACCCCACTTTTCAAAGGATCTTTTTTGTCCATGTCCACCCTGCAAAGCACAATGTCCGCCTCCGTGATTTTTTTTAGGATGGCGGCAATTTTTTTTGCGAAGCTTACCCCACCACCATTTATGCCTGCCACAATTATTTCCTTTTCCTCAACATTGGTCTCATAGATTTGATAGGCAATGCGTTTGGCTATATGTTGTATCTGATCGTGGGTAAGAATACGGTTGTTCATAACTTGGTTTAATACATCAAAGATAAAAAACAGATCATTCAGATTCGTCTAAATAGTCGTCCATATCCCTTCGGTCTTTTTTGGTAGGGCGGCCAAGCCCTTTTTTTCTGTAATGGGTCTTAGCAAATTGAAGTAGCTCATTATGCTCAAACGCTTCCTTTGGGGTGGTGTCCTTTCTGTAAATGTCAACCAGTTTCGCACCCACACGATTCTCTGGAATGTCCAGAACCGTAAGTTGGTAATCTATTTGGTCCTTCCGTACCACAATTTTGTCCATGGGGTATACCTCTCTGGAAGGTTTAATGGCACTTCCGTTCACTTTCACCTGTCCTTTCTTTACGGCAGTGGATGCCAAGTTTCGGGTTTTATAGTATCTAGTGCACCAAAGGTACTTGTCTATGCGCATGGCCTTTGCAAATCTTTGTTAATGGACGGAGCAAAAATAACTGAAAATTGTATCTTGCGCAGCTAAATGACACACTTGATGAGGTA
>JAGQZL010000425.1 GCA_020434915.1 Allomuricauda sp.
AAGGGAATTGCCGAAAATTTGGTGGCTGATGACAATACCTTGGCCATCCGCGTAGCCTCGGACAAATTCTGTCAGTACCTCATCAACAAATTTGGAAAACCCATTGTTTCTACATCTGCCAATATTTCGGGGGAGCCAACCCCCAAACAGTTTAAGGATATAGCTCCAGAAATTTTAAAAGGAGTGGACTATGTGGTAAATTTGCCGGATGTGAACAAAAACCCTTCCCCTTCTTCCATTATCAAATTGGGCAATGATGGACTGGTGAAGGTAATCCGGGAATAGAAAATGATGAAGGAGCTCCATATAGAGGCCATACAACATCCCATATTTGAACTGATTGGCAACGCTTCCGATGAATTAGGGGTGGATGCCTACGTAATCGGTGGTTTTGTACGTGATTACTTTTTGAAAAGGGGCACCCCAAAGGATATTGATATTGTGGCCATTGGCAGTGGGATAGAACTGGCCAAGAAAGTGGCCTCCATGCTCAAGGGAAAACCAGAAATATCCGTCTTCAAGAATTTTGGCACCGCCATGATCAAGCACCATGACCTGGAACTTGAGTTTGTGGGCGCACGCAAGGAAAGTTACCATCGCGATAGTAGAAAACCCATTGTGGAAGACGGTACTTTGGAAGATGACCAAAACCGACGTGATTTTACCATCAACGCTATGGCCATTGCCTTGAACAAGACCCAATTTGGCAGATTACTGGACCCTTTTGATGGTTTGGCGGATTTGGACAAGAAGATTATCCGTACACCCCTGGAACCTGGCATCACCTATTCTGATGACCCATTGCGAATGATGCGCGCCATCCGCTTTGCCTCCCAATTGCATTTTACCATTGAGTTGAAATCATTGCAGGCCATCACAGAAAATAAGGAGCGAATCAAAATTGTATCGGAGGAGCGGATTGTGGACGAACTCCACAAAATATTGATGAGCCCTACACCTTCCCTAGGCTTTAAATTGATGCACCAGACTGGATTGCTACCATTGATTCTCCCTGAATTGACAGCTTTGCAGGGCATTGAGGAAATAGAAGGGCAACGCCATAAAGACAACTTCTGGCATACCTTGGAAGTGGTGGACAATATTTCCGAAGCCACGGACAACCTTTGGTTACGCTGGGCGGCCCTTTTGCACGATATCGGCAAGGCTCCTACCAAAAAGTTCCACAAAAAAATTGGCTGGACCTTTCATGGACACGAATTTGTAGGTTCAAAAATGGTATACAAGCTCTTCAAAAGGCTCAGGATGCCTTTGAACGAAAAAATGAAGTTCGTGCAAAAAATGGTACTGATGAGCTCCAGGCCTATCATTCTCTCCGAAGACCATGTAACAGACTCGGCCGTTCGCCGTTTGGTCTTTGATGCCGGGGATTTTGTAGACGACCTTATGACCTTGTGTGAAGCGGACATCACCACCAAAAATCCCAAAAAACAAA
>JAGQZL010000426.1 GCA_020434915.1 Allomuricauda sp.
GCTGTGGTGATTGCCGGATACTTCGGGATCAACCCACCCGGATTCGTTGCGGCGGTAGTTGCCCTGGCCTTTGGTCTGGCGGCAGCATCGTTCTTCCCGGCCATCATTCTTGGAATTTTCTACAAGAAAATGAACAGTAAGGGAGCCATCACGGGGATGATCGTGGGTATTTCCCTCATGCTTTTCTATATGTTGAAATTCAAGTTTGGCATTTTTGATGGAGGCAAGGAAGCCGTTGCCGGTTTACAAAAAGACTGGTGGTTTGGCATATCTCCGGAAGGATTTGGAACCATTGCCATGTTGGTCAACTTTGCAGTGGCATTGATTGTGAACAAATTCACTCCAGAACCACCTGAGGAAGTCCAGGATATTGTGGAGCATATCAGAATACCTAGCGGTGCAGGTGAAGCATCGGCACATTAATTTAGTTGGTTGTTAAAAACGGTGCAGTAGGTTTTACTGCACCGTTTTTGTAATTTTAAATCAACCCCTGAGTAACTGAAAATGAAGAAAAGGCATCAACAGAAATTGATTGTTATATCGGTTGTTCTATTTTTTCTATGGAATGTTCCCTTTATAACCATCTTTGATGGGAAGACACATATTTTGGGTTTTCCAATTCTTTATGTCTTTCTTTTTTCTACTTGGTTGTTTGCACTCATATTGGCGTACATCATTCTAAAACGGTTCTATGAGTAATTATCTGGTTGGACTTGTTATTGTGATGTATTTGGCCATGCTTTTTGTACTGGCCTATTTTGCTGAAAAGAATCCCAGGGGAAAATGGACCAGCAATCCCTATGTGTATACCCTTTCTTTGGCGGTGTACTGTACTGCGTGGACCTATTATGGAAGCGTGGGTATTGCCTCAAGATCGGGAATAAGCTTTTTGGCCATTTATTTGGGACCGGTGATTGCACTTCCCCTCTGGATCGTGATTATGCGCAAGGTAATCCGCATATCAAAACAGCATAAGATTTCAAGTATTGCGGATTTTATCTCATTGCGATACGGGAACAATAGATTTTTAGGGGCCTTGGTAACCATTACCTGTTTATTGGCCATCATCCCTTACATTTCTTTACAATTAAAGGCGGTATCCGAGACCTTCTCATTGATGTCCTCGGAAAATAGCTATGTGTCAACCGGTTTCCTTGATGACTCCACTTTTTACATTGCGTTGCTCATTGCCGTATTTGTGGCATTTTATGGAACCCAGTCCACGGATACCTCACAACATAAAAAAGGAATCATTGCCACAGTAGCCTTTGAATCCGTTTTAAAGTTGTTGTTTTTTCTAGCCATTGGAATTTATGTTACCTACATCCTTTTTGATGGGACCACCGATCTTTTCAACAAGGCGTCCATTAGTGAAAACTTTACCCGCTTGACATCATTTGGCGGAGTAGAAAATGGTTTCAATTGGTTGTTCACCATTTGTCTG
>JAGQZL010000427.1 GCA_020434915.1 Allomuricauda sp.
TGGCTCCTACGTCACGGATTATAGGCTACATGATATTTGGGTATTGGAATCAATAGCGGGAACTAATGTAAGTAAGGCTGATTTTAATGGTAGCGACGTGCCCAACATGGAAATCAATATCAACACCAATCGCTTTGCTGGATTTTCTGGTTGTAACCGGATGACGGGCAGCCTTTTCTTTGAAAAGGATTTGTTGCGATTCTCCCAAGTGGCTTCCACTAGGATGGCCTGCCCAAATATGGAAAAAGAATCCGAATTTTTGAAAGCACTGCAAAGCAGCACAGACTATAAGGTGGAGAACAACCGATTGTATCTTTCCAATGGTTCGGAGGACAATCTTCTTATCTTTAAAAAAATTGATTGAAGCATAATCCCGACGCCATCATGAAAAAAATAGTGCTCTTCCTCGTTCTTGTTGTTTTGACTATTCCAACAATTGCCCAGACTCCTTCGGATTTTACCGTTGTTTTTGAAGGACAGGCCAAAGTAAACGTACCACAAAGTGAACGCGAGTCCATCACCCAACTGTTCGGTTCGGCCCTAGGTAGAAAAATAGAAGCCCACGAGGACCATGACATGATTTGGTTTGATGGTGGAGGTTTTGTAAAGGTTTCCTACCCATCCAAGGACATGGTGTTGGCACCTTCAGAATTCATCAAATCCATGCAATTGGCGCTTTTGGTTCCTTCCTCAGAATATGAAAAAGTGATGAGTGCTGTCAAATCCTTTGGGGCCCAACCAGTACTCCCCGAGGTGGAAAAATATAAGGACCATTCCCAATTTTGCTACTTTCATGCGCCTGGTGGACAAATTTTCAGAATTGTAAATTCCATAGCCACCATGCCCAAAACAGGTGAAGGTTATGTGTACGATGCCGAAAAAGCAAAAAAATATGGAGCTGATGATTATGGCATGAAGAAATACATCTTTGCTTTTTTGAAACGGGGGCCCAATCGTGATTTTCCCGAAGACAAGGCCAAAGAACTCCAAAACGCCCATATGCAGAACATTATTCGGTTGGCCAACGAGGGTAAACTGATATTGGCCGGACCTTTTTTTGGTGATGGAGACCTACGTGGCATCTACATTTTTGATGTCCCCACTCTGGAAGAAGCCAAGGCCTTGACCGAGACCGACCCTGCCATTCAAGCGGGCAGTTTGGTCATGGAACTTATGGAATGGTACGGTGCCGCGGCTTTGATGGCCATTCCGGAAATTGATCAGACACTTC
>JAGQZL010000428.1 GCA_020434915.1 Allomuricauda sp.
TTTACGATAAGCCCCGGGGATTACGCATCCTTCGATTCAGGACGTTCTTCATGGGTGGTGGAGCCTGGAAGTTACCAGGTGGAAATAGGCGCTTCGAGCGAAGATATAAGACAAACTCTTCAGTTCGAAGTTTCAAAAGAGTTGGTCATTGAAAAATTAAGCCCCTTGCTTCGGCCTAAGGGAGAAATAAATGAGTTGCATCCGGATTAATGGCCTGAGAATTTGTTCAAAATTGAAACGTAACTATCAGCATCATGATGATTTTGCGCCAGGAGCATTTCAGGCCTCATGCTGATAGTTACGTTACATTGAAACTATAAAATTCAAACCTTTCTAAACGCAGAAGGGCTTGCTCCGGTATGTTTTTTAAAGAAGTTGTTGAAGTAAGTCGGGTAGTCAAAACCTAAGGCAAAAGCAACTTCTGAAATGTTCCAGTTGGTATGTTGCAAAATGGCTTTTGCTTCGCTTACGATCCGTTCGGAAATATGGGAAGTGGTCGGTTTGCCGGTAACTTCCTTGACAGAACGATTGAGGTGATTTACGTGTACGGCCAGGTTTTCCGCATAGTCTTTCGCACTTTTCAACTGAAGTGGCCGATCGGGTGTTTCGACGGGGAATTGCCTTTCCAGCAATTCCATAAAAACGGAAGCCAGCCGAACTGCGGCATTTTTATGTTGGTCATAGTTTTTGGACGGTTGTAACTTCAGGGACTCATGCAGGATCAGATTAATATAGTTTCGGATCAGGTCATCTTTATGTACATAATCAGACTGCTGTTCTTCAATCATTTTCCGAAAAATGGTATTCAAAAAATCCCGTTGCTCAGTTGTGATCTCTAGAATAGGTGTCCCGCCTATTTTGAATAGCGGTGATTGCTGCAGGCTTTCCGAACGATTATGCGGATCCAGGAAATCTTCTGAAAATAAGCAGGTATATCCTACATAGGTTGTCGAAAGCGTTTCCCAGGAATAGGGGATATGCGGGTTTCCAAAGAAAAGGATGGTCCCATCCGCTTCGAAGCTCCGGTCCGCGTAATGGATCTTGCTTTTACCGGTCGTGAGGCAGATCTTGTAAAAGTCTTTACGGCTGTAAATCCGGGTAGCGTTTTCGTCCTCCTCGATTTGAAAGACATTGAAACCCTTTAATTTCAGTAGGTTATTGTATTCAGATACGGCCCGCATAGCAACTCAAAAGTTTAAAAATTCAAACATTTTTAACCTTTGAAAGG
>JAGQZL010000429.1 GCA_020434915.1 Allomuricauda sp.
AGAAGCATGGGGAGCTCCATGTGTGGAAGAATATGACAAATACAAAGGTGTTGAACAATTGATGAAATATGCCAAAGCTGTAAGTGCAAAATCGTATGATTTTGATGAAAACGGAAATGAAACAGCCATTGACTACAAGAGAATGATGGATATTGTAAAAAAGGCTGGCTATAATGGTTTTGTTGGTGTTGAATATGAAGGCAGCAGATTGTCTGAAGAAGAAGGTATTAAAGCTACCCGAGACCTACTTATAAAACTAGCTGAATAAATTAACGAACTAAATCTATGAAAACATCAACTCAAGTACAGCTATCCATAATGATGTTCCTCGAATTCTTTATTTGGGGAGGCTGGTTTGTTACCTTAGGAACCTTTTTGGGAAATAACTTAAGTGCCACTGGTGCTGAAACTGCAATGGCCTATTCTACACAATCTTGGGGAGCCATTATTGCACCTTTCATTATTGGGTTAATAGCTGATAGATTCTTTAACGCAGAACGCATTTTAGGATTTTTACATATTGTTGGAGCTATTTTAATGTACTTAATGTCACAAACAACTGATTTTAATACATTTTATCCTTATGTATTAGGATATATGATAGCATATATGCCAACTCTGGCATTAGTAAATTCAGTTTCTTTTAATCAGATGACTGACCCTGCTAAACAGTTCCCTTTTATTAGAGTTTTTGGTACTATCGGGTGGATAATTGCAGGTTGGATCATAAGTCTGGCTTTTAAATGGGATTCTATTGAAAACATTCAAAATGGTATGCTTTCTAATACTTTTTTAATGGTAGCAATAGCCTCAGCCATATTAGGTGTTTTCAGTTTTACACTACCTAAAACTCCCCCCAAAGGAAAAGGAGAAAAGACAAGTTTAGCAGATATTCTTGGGCTTGAAGCATTAGGGCTTTTAAAAAATAAAAATTTCCTGATCTTTTTTATTTCCTCTGTTTTAATTTGCATTCCGTTAGCTTTCTATTATCAAAATATCAGTCCTTTTTTAACCGAATACAAAGTAGAAAATTCTACAGCATGGGCTTCTTTAGGACAAATGTCTGAAGTTTTATTTATGCTACTACTTCCATTTTTTTTCAAAAAATACGGCTTTAAAATGACCATTTTGGTTGGTATGCTAGCAT
>JAGQZL010000042.1 GCA_020434915.1 Allomuricauda sp.
AAAGAGTCTTCAAAAAACCAATAGACTCTTGATCATTGACGAAGATGTGCCTGGAGGATGTTCCGCCTATTTGATGCAAGAAATTGTGGAAAAACAGGGTGGATACCAGTATTTGGACAGTGCTCCACAAACATTGACAGCCAAGGCCCATCGCCCTGCCTATGCAACGGATGGTGATTATTTTTCAAAGCCAAACGCAGAGGATATTTTCGAAAAAGTATACGCCATCATGCATGAGGTCAATCCCAATTCCTATCCCGCTTTGCGATAATTAAAGAAATGCAAATCATCGAAAAAAGACTTTTTCACGTGCTATTGTTGTATTTTTTGAAACTTAATTTATAATTTCACAGCAACTAAATCCCCCACGAATGAAAAACAATTCGTTAGTACACCTTGGCTTGGCATTGTTGAGAATCGCTCCTTCCGCATTTATGTTGACCCACGGCTATCCGAAACTTATGAACTTGATCAATGGCAACACAGAGTTTGCCAACCCTTTTGGCATTGGGCAAGCACCCACGCTATTTTTGGCCGTTGTGGGTGAATTTATCTGTCCGTTGCTTATCATTATAGGTTTTAAGACCAGATGGGCTGCCATTCCCACCGCCATAACCATGTTCGTAGCTGCTTTTATGATTCACGGCGCAGACCCTTTCGGAACAAAGGAAAAAGCATTGCTTTATTTGGTGATTTTTGTTGTGATTATGCTGTTGGGTCCCGGTAAATACAGTGTGGACAAAAAATAAATCAAACTATTTCCGCCAATAATTCCTTGAGCAAATCCCCTTGGTCCATGTTGCTGGCTCCAACACCTTTGCCTTTCAAATCCAACTCCCGAAGACTGGAAATGATTCCGCTTACCCTTTTCATGGGGTAATTTCTTGCCGCAACAGAAAATTCGTTGACAAAATAGGGATTGACACCAAGCACTTTGGCTACATTGCCTGGAGAATGATCGTTGAGACCGTGGTATTGTAGCAATTGGGTGAAAAACGTGTTCAACAAGGTAACCGTGACCACAAACGGATTATCCTTTGGATTCTGGGAAAAGTAATCAATAATCCTTGAAGCTTTTTTCACATCCCGTTCCCCGATAGCCTTCTTCAACTCAAAATTATTGAAGTCCTTACTGATTCCAATATGCTGCTCTATCAACTCAGGGATAATTTCGGTTTCTTTCGGTACTACCAAAGTCAGTTTGTCCAGTTCATTGTTGATTTTGCTCAAATCAGTCCCCAAGTATTCCACCAACATAATACAGGACTTTGGGGAAATCTTGTATTGCTTTCCGGCCATGGTCCTCCGTATCCAGTCCGCCACTTGGTTTTCATAGAGTTTCTTACTCTCAAATAGCTCTCCACTTTTTTGAATGGCCTTGTAGAGTTTTTTTCGCTTATCCAACTTTTTGTATTTATAGCAAATTACCAAAATAGTAGTAGGCTGGGGGTTTTCGGCATAGGAAACCAAACTCTCAATGTTTCTGGAAAGATGCTGGGCCTCTTTAACGATGACCACTTGGTATTCCGCCATCATGGGAAACCGTTTGGCATTGGCCACCACTTCATCCACAGAGGTATCCTTTCCATACAGCACCATTTGGTTAAAGCCCTTCTCATCCTCCGTCAGGACATTGTCCGAAATGTACTGGGAAATCTTGTCAATGTAGTAGGGTTCCTCTCCCATCAAAAAATAAATGGGTTTGGGATTTCCTTTATTGATTTCCGATACAATCTCTTTAACCTTGTCCATTCCGAAAAAAAATCATCAATTTTGTTCAATGCAGCCATTGAACTTTCCCGCATATTCGTTCAGAATCAAAAATAGCCAAAATAGGCAGTACATCTTTGATGGTATCCGCAAAAAATTTGTGGTATTACAGCCTGAGGAATGGGTACGCCAACATGTGCTCCATTTTCTGGTATTTACCAAAAACTTCCCGAAGAGCTTGGTCAATGTGGAGAAGCAATTGACAGTGAACCAGTTGAAAAAAAGGTATGACATCGTGGTGTTCAATCCAGATGGCAGTATCTTCCTGTTGGTGGAGTGCAAGGCGCCCGAAGTAACTATAGACCAAAGCACCTTTGACCAGATTGCCCGCTACAATTACCAGTTGGATGCCCAATACCTGATGGTGACCAATGGCTTGCACCATTATTATTGCGAAATGGACCGCATCCATGAAAAATACAGGTTTTTAGAGGAAATTCCTGATTTTAGCCGTTAATTTGCCTCCGTTTTGAATATCGCCGTAGTCATACTCAACTGGAACGGGGAAGCCTTGCTGGAAAGGTTCCTTCCCTCTGTTACGGAACATTCCGAAGGAGCGTCCATCTATGTGGTGGACAATGCCAGTACCGATGGTTCCGTGGATTTTTTAAAAACGCACTACCCCAATATCGGTATTGTGGTGAACGAATCCAACGGTGGGTTTGCAAAGGGTTACAACGATGGGTTGAAACATATTGAGGCCGATATCTTTTGCCTGCTCAATTCCGATGTAGAGGTAACGCCCAACTGGTTGGAACCCATCAAAAAAGGTTTCAGGGATATTCCGGAAGCATCCATTGTTCAACCCAAGATACTGGACCTGAAACAAAAGGACCATTTTGAATATGCCGGAGCAGCAGGTGGTTTCATAGATATGCTGGGGTATCCTTTTTGCCGTGGACGTATTTTTCAATCCATTGAGAAGGATGAAGGACAGTACAACGATACTAGAGAAGTCTTCTGGGCAACTGGTGCCTGTATGTTCATCAAAAGCGATGTTTTTAGATCGTTGAACGGTTTTGATGAGGACTACTTTGCCCATCAGGAGGAAATTGACCTATGTTGGCGGGCCAAGAACGCGGGGCACAAAGTGTTTTATGTTGGGGAAAGTTCGGTTTATCATTTGGGCGGCTCCACATTATCCAACATGAATCCCAAAAAAACCTTTCTCAATTTCAGGAATTCACTCTACTCCATCACCAAAAACCTTCCTAGAAAAAGAGCTTTCCTTATCATTTTCCTACGGTTATTATTGGATGGCATCGCCGCACTGCGTTTTGTCTTTCAACTAAAGTTCAACCATTGTTTTGCCATTTTACAGGCGCATTTTAGCTTTTATGCCAATTTTGGGAAAATGTACAGAAAGCGGGAAAAAGCTAATTTTATATTAAAGTACCACGTAGCGACATCCATAGTCTGGTCCTATTTCGTACATCATATAAAGAATTTTAACATTTTAGTAAAAGATTAACGAAGCCGAAATATGGAAGGTTTGCTTTTTCTATAATTTTGGTGTAGTTTATTCTCAACTGATATATCTAACAATCCTTAAATTATACTCTGAACTATGAAAAAAATTTTTCTAGGAACACTGGCCATGACGGTTCTATTATCATCTTGTGTATCGCAAAAGAAATATGCCGAACTTGAAGCCAAGCAAAAAGAAACCCAAGACTTATTGAATTCTGCAACTGTTAAACTAAACGACTGTTTGGAAGACAAAGCCACCGCAGATGCAAAATTAAAAACCCTTGAAGATCAAAACGCCTTCTTGAAGGCCAACAACCAAGAGCTCATCAACAATATGGGCAACTTGACCACTCTTACCACCAAAGGTGCCGAAAATCTTGAAAAATCCTTGGAAAGCCTTCGTGAAAAAGACTTGACCATCAGAAAACTGCAAGATGCCGTTACCCGTAGGGACTCTGTGAACCTTGCATTGGTACAAAGCTTGAAAGGTGTACTGGGCAACTTGGATGACGAAGACATTGAAGTAAGCGTTGAAAAAGGTGTGGTATTTGTTTCCATCTCTGATAAACTATTGTTCAGAAGTGGAAGCTACAATGTGACCAGCGCTGCCAAAGAAGTATTGGGCAAAGTAGCCAAAGTGGTGAACAACAAGCCTGATTTCGAATTTATGGTAGAAGGCCATACCGACAATGTGCCTTACAGAAGCGGTGTACTTTTGGACAACTGGGACTTGAGTGCCAAGAGAGCAACAGCTGTTGTTAGGATCCTTCAAAATGATTTTGGTGTAGATCCTGCCAGAATGACCGCTGCCGGACGTAGCTACTATGTACCACTTGTAGGCAACGATACTTCTGCCAACAGAGCCAAAAACAGAAGAACACGTATTGTTGTGCTTCCAAAATTGGATCAGTTCTACAACATGATCGAAGAAGGTATGAAAGATCCTTCCATCGGAGGAACTGGCAAATAAGACTTATTTAAGTGAAATGAAAAGCGGCCCAATAGGCCGCTTTTTTATTTTATAAGATATCGATATCCCCTTTTCCTTCCCTGACCAATTCAGGTTCTCCAGAGGAAAGATCGATTACCGTGGACGCAATGTTTCCTCCATAGCCGCCATCAATGACTATGTCCACAAGGTTTTCCCATTTCTCATAAATGAGTTCGGGATCCGTGGTATATTCCAATATATCGTCCTCATCATAAATGGATGTGGAAACGATGGGGTTTCCCAATTGTGCCACCAACGTTCTGGCAATATTGTTGTCCGGTACCCGAATCCCTACCGTTTTTTTCTTCTTGAAGTCTTTAGGAAGATTGTTGTTTCCCGGCAAGATAAAGGTATAGGGGCCTGGCAGCGCCCTTTTTAAAATTTTAAAGGTTGAGGAGTCTATCTGCCTAACATAGTCGGAAAGATTACTCAAGTCAGCGCAGACAAAGGACCAATTGGCTTTCTCCAACTTAATACCCTTGATTCGTGCCAATCGCTGCAAGGCCTTTGAATTGGTGATATCACAACCAAGACCATACACCGTATCCGTTGGATAGATGACAAGACCTCCCCTCCTAAGCACATCAACGATTTTCTCTACCTGTCTTGGATTGGGATTCTCTTCATAAAGCTTGATCAACTCCGCCATTCTTCAAAATATTTCAATAGCCATAAAATTACTAAAGAATATTTGCATCGTAACTGACCATTATTGGCAAATAATGCCATCAGCTATATAGAATAATTCCATCCAGCAAAAACAATCCTTTTATTTTTTACGGAATCCTATATCATCCACCACGACAACCCCAATGGAATCCTTATCAAAAACAAGCTGGAGATGCTTGATCTTGTCCAAATGAAGACTATCCGTTTTGGATTTGAAGGCAGAAAGAGCCAGATAACAGGTCTTCAGTTGCACTTCGGTATCCTTCCCAATCATCTCCTTGTCCAAAAATTGAAACTTGGTAAATTTCGACTTGACCTGCTTTGGCAATACGTTACTTTCCCCTAAACCAACTATTGCCTTGGTGCCCAGACTATCAACAATGGCAATACTGAAGTCATAATTTGAAGTAAGGGTCTTTCCTTTTTTATCATTCTTCTTTTTAAGAGTGGAAAGGTCTCCAGCAGCAATGGACAATACCAAGGTATCAGCCATTGAAATATCCTTGAATTGCTCCGGTAGTTGTATGGAATATATCGGTAAGGAATCCGATTGAGTCTCCATTGCATAACGCCAACCCAACACCACCGCATTGTTTTGCTGGCTGCCTCCATCCCGAGCCAAAAGTTCCTCTTCCTTCCAAAGCTTAAAATTTTTGGCTTCAATTTGAATTCCTTTTGATCCCGAAGTCACATCCAAATCTTCTTCAAAATCAACGAGAATATCTTTTTTGTTGTCACCATACTGACTAAGATAGGTTTCCTTTGGAAGCCAATCCTTTACCGTTTCCGCATTCTGAAACATGGGACGATACGTTGGGTTTTCCTTCAAAACCGACTCTACAAAAGCACTGATATAGACCTTTGCCACTTGTCTCTGGTCTTCCCCTGTCATCAACGGTTTCAAATTCAACAACCACTTCATGGGAGCCCCAAAATCCGATCTACCCCACGTGGAATTGAACTGACCATGATTGGCGTGGTTGATGTACAATCCAGCCTTAAAACCTTCAAAATCATCGGTAAACTTTAACCGATGGAAAGGTCGCATCCCCCAAAAACTGGTCTCATCCGAGTCCCATGCGCCCTGTAAGGACAAATAGCTGATGTTCTCTAAATTGATTTCCCGATTGTAGCGATAATCCGTCGGTGCCACGGTCACAATCCCTTTTATCCCAAAACCAAAGTTGAACTTTTCCTTTGCGTCGTCCGGAAATCTTTTTAAGTTGTTGAAAGCGGCAGCGATGGAGACCGCCTCACCTCCACGGGAATGGCCAATCAACACAATGTTGTCCATATCCACCTTTCCTTCAAGGCTTTCCTCGCCCCCAGCATTCCATTTTTTCCACTGTTCCAAATGTTTGAGCAACAACCATCCCCGAGCAGGCATTTCCTTGCCCCTAAAATCCCCGGACCAATGGGCATTGATAAAATTTTCATCCACGGAGACAGCAATGGCACCCCTACTGGCCAAAAGTTCGCCCAAATAGGCATATCCCCCATCAGAATAATCGATCATGCTGTGGTTGCCATGCACCATCAATACCAAGGGAAAGGGGCCTTCACCTTTGGGCATATATACTCTCCCATTCAAAGGGAAGTTTTTGACCCCGAAGCCCCAAAACTTTTCACGCCATTTCTTTTTTTTGCCTTTCCAATCGGGAAGCAACAGCGAAGCATCCACAGTGGGTGTTTTCAACAGTACTCCTTCGGCATATTCCGGTCTTTTTTTATCCGCCCCACTTCCATAGGTAAACGTTTCCATTTCATAAGATCCCATACTTGAAGGGTCTTGGATGCCCATTACTGAAAGGGTCTTTATTTGAACCCCTGAAGCCATATCCTCATTTTCCTTGGAAAACGGATCGCCATCCAAAGTCTGGAAGCCGTAGATTCCCAAAATGGGAAGGATAATGGAGGTCATCACCATTAATAGGCTCCGTTTAACATCATTTTTTTTGATAATGTTTCGAATCCCTGCAACCAAGAGCAAACAACAGAGTAACCCGAACAGTACCAGTGCATAAAATAACAGAGACGGCCACCCAAAGGCAAACATCCGCATCAAATACAAAGCCAATAAACCTGTGAAAAAGGTTGTATAAACTCCCGTTGGTATTTTCTTCAACCAAGGGGCCAATCTTGAAATGATAAATTGTAAAATGACCAGGAGCAACACACCGATCAAGATACCGACCAGCATAGTAGCCCATGCCGAGTACCCAACTTCAAAAAAATAGCCTGATATGCCAAAAAAAACGAGGACTACCAGGGCAACCGACAAAAAAAAGGAGCTCGAAAATAGTTTTTTCATAGGGGAAGGTTGGTGTGGTTAAACTACAAAGTAGCTCTGAATTTAGTCATTTTTTACCATCCCGGAATAAGGTGGCCCTCTTTTTGGAAATTTGGCAGTAAATGGGCTTTTATTAGGTAAAAATGCTGTTTTAAGGCGAAAAAAATACCTTATGAATCACTCAACACCTCCAGCTTGGCAAAACGCAATAACAATTTCTTGATACCTCCTTGATCAAATCGGATTTCCGCTTTTTTATCGTTACCCATACCTTCAATACTGAGCACCTTGCCTTTTCCAAAACGGGTGTGGTTCACCAAAGCACCAATGGGCAAATCTGAATCGGTGGCAGGGGCATTCTCTATTGGAGCACCTAGGTCAGGCTTTAATTTACGTAGTTTCCGCAACTGATTTTCATTGGGACGCTGAACACTGGGCGGGATTCCATTTTTAGGCTTTATCTGTCGCAGTTTGCTTTTGTCCACTTCCCCGAAAATATCCGCATTGATCATGGATCGATAGCGATAGCCGTCATTTACGGGAACCAGGTTGTCCACATATTTTTCATCGATCTCTTCCAAAAACCGACTTGGCTCTGCATCAATAAGTTTTCCCCAGCGATACCTGTTTTGGGTATAGGTCAGATACGCCTGTTTTTCAGCTCGGGTAAGTGCCACGTAGAACAATCTTCGTTCTTCCTCCAATTCACTTCGCGTGTTCATACTCATGGCGGACGGAAACAAATCCTCTTCCATCCCAACCACATACACATAGGGGAATTCCAATCCTTTGGCCAAGTGAATCGTCATCAGGGCAACCCGGTCATCATCCCCCACATCCTTATCCATGTCCGTAGCCAGTGCCACATCCTCCAAAAACTCGGTCAGACTGCCTGTGGCATCTGCCAGCTCTTTTTGTCCCTCTACAAAATCCTTGATACCGTTTAAAAGCTCTTCTATGTTCTCCATGCGGGCAATTCCCTCAGGCGTACCATCTTTTTTGAACTCCAACAGCAATCCTGTTTTTTTGGCCACGTGTTCAGCCAGTGTAAAAGCATCGGAACCTTCGTTCATGATCTGAAAACTTTTGATCATGGTGACAAAATCCGTTAACTTTCGCTTGGTGCCTGCATTGATGCCGATGTTGAGCTTCTCCAAATGTTCCATCACTTCAAAAATGGAACGTCCATACTGATTGGCGGCAACCACCAACCTATCAATCGTGGTTTGACCAATTCCCCGGGCCGGAAAATTGATGACCCGTTTTAAGGCCTCTTCGTCACTGGGATTTACAATCAAACGCAAGTACGCTAGAACATCCTTGATCTCTTTGCGTTGGTAAAACGATAATCCGCCATAGATACGATACGGAATATCCCGTTTTCTAAGGGCATCCTCAATGGCCCTAGATTGTGAATTGGTTCGGTAGAGCACGGCAAAATCCCCATTCTGCAACTGGTGCTGCATCTTGTTCTCAAAAATGGAACCGGCTACATAGCGTCCTTCCTCTGCATCGGTGGGGCTGCGGTGTATTTTAATGAGTCCCCCATCATCATTGGAGGTCCAAACATTTTTCTCCAACTGGTTTTTGTTGTTGGCAATGATGGAGTTGGCCGCATTCACGATGTTCTTGGTGGAACGGTAGTTCTGTTCCAGACGGTACACCGCCACATCGTCATAATCCCTCTGGAAATTGAGGATGTTACTGATGTTCGCTCCTCGGAAGGAATAGATACTCTGGGCATCGTCCCCCACCACACAAATGTTTTGGTACCGATCGGAAAGCGCCTTTACGATCAAATACTGGGAGTGGTTGGTATCTTGGTACTCATCCACCAAAATATATCGGAACCTGTCCTGATACTTCATGAGCACTTCGGGAAACCGGGTCAGCAACTCATTGGTACGCAATAAAAGGTCATCAAAATCCATGGCACCCGCCTTAAAACAGCGGTCCACATAATTTTGATAGATCTCTCCCATCCTTGGACGTTTGGCCATTGCATCAGCCTCCACCAATTCCGGATTCTGGAAATAGGCCTTTACCGTAATCAAGCTGTTTTTATAAGAAGAGATGCGGTTCTGAATCTGTTTGTACTTATAAATGTCCTTGTCCAATCCCATTTCCTTGATAATGGAAGCAATCAACCGCTGGGAATCCTGGGTGTCGTAAATGGTAAAATTGCTAGGGTACCCCAGTTTGTCGCCATCAAACCGCAATAACTTGGCAAAAACGGAGTGAAAAGTACCCATCCAAAGGTTTTTGGCCTCCGAATTCCCCACAATGGTGGCAATCCGCTTTTTCATTTCCCGTGCCGCCTTGTTTGTAAAGGTCAGTGCCAAAATGTTGAACGAATCCACCCCTTGCTCCATCAAATGGGCAATACGGTAGGTCAACACCCGTGTTTTTCCAGAACCTGCACCGGCAATCACCATCAAAGGGCCATCTTTGTGCAATACCGGGGCACGTTGTGCATCATTCAATTCGTCCAAAAAAGTACTCAAACGTTCAATTTTAATTGCAGGCGTGAAATTAGCCATTATTGGGGTTTTGCTAAAATCGACCTATCATTATTTATAAACACAAGTATCGGAAATCATGAGTTTTTTAAATATATTTAACACCTCAACTATTTTTACTGATGAAATATCACCATTTCCCCCTATTCCTTTTATTTTTTATTGCATTTTCAGGAATTTCCCAAGAGAAAAGTACCGGTCCCATCATTGAAGATTACGGACCTGTTTTCAAAATTGAAAACCCTGATTTTAAAACCGATACAACACAAGAGTTCAAGGTTGTGTTCGATGTGACGGACACTCCGGATTCCCATGAGGAAATCAATAAAAAATTGGAAACCGCCGCTCGATTCCTGAACATGCACGCTCAAAGTGGCGTACCTGCATCAAATTTAAAAGTGGCCCTTATTGTCCACAATGTGGCCTCGAAGGACATCACCACGGATGAGGCCTACAAAGAGCGATTTGGGGTTGCCAATCCCAATTCGGGGCTCATCCAAGCACTATTGGATGCAGGTGTGGAAGTCATTTATTGTGGTCAATCTTCCATGTCCCGGAATTTCCCAAAGAAGGATTTGATTCCCGGGGTTAAAATCTCCCTCTCCGCAATGACCG
Organism: Allomuricauda sp.; assembly: GCA_020434915.1. Taxonomy (GTDB): domain Bacteria; phylum Bacteroidota; class Bacteroidia; order Flavobacteriales; family Flavobacteriaceae; genus Flagellimonas. Next base: position 10,325 of record JAGQZL010000042.1, read on the forward strand.
CAAACGTACAATTGCAAAACCAAGGATACCGTCCAATTAAATTATAACCAACATGATGAAAAAAGTCGTAGCACTTGCGCTGGTTGCAGTCGCAAGTTCAACCATGCATGCCCAAGACCATGGGCTAGAGAAAGACATTAAGGCCATTGAATCCAAAGTAATCGATTGGCGACGTGATTTTCACCAAAACCCGGAACTCAGTAACCGAGAGTTCAAAACCGCCGAGAAAATTGCCAAACACCTAAAATCATTGGGCATTGAAGTGCAAACGGGTGTTGCCCACACCGGTGTGGTAGGCCTTTTAAAAGGCAACCATCCCGGAAAAGTGGTTGCCCTTAGGGCTGACATAGATGCCCTTCCCGTTACGGAGCGCAACGATTTGCCCTTCAAATCCAATGTGAAATCAGAGTATCTTGGACAAGAAGTGGGGGTCATGCATGCATGCGGTCACGATACCCATACCGCCATTTTAATGGGTGTGGCCGAAGTGCTTTCCAAAAACAAGGACAAAATCCACGGAACTATCAAGTTTATCTTCCAACCAGCTGAAGAAGGAGCACCTCCCGGTGAGGAAGGTGGTGCTGAATTGATGGTGAAGGAAGGAGTTCTGGAAAATCCAAAGGTGGATGCCATTTATGGTCTTCATATCGGATCCTACCTTCCCGTAGGGCATATTGCCTACAAACCAGGTGGCGCTTTGGCCGCGGCACAACGTTTTGTGGTGACCATCAAAGGAAAACAGACACATGGTTCGGCTCCTTGGGGTGGCATTGATCCTATTTATGTGGCCTCTAAAATTGTGGATGGTTATCAGTCCATCATCAGCCGTGAACTGGAATTGACCAAAGAGGCTGCTGTTATCACAGTTGGTAAAATCAGTGGTGGGGTACGAAACAATATCATTCCGGAAAGTGCCGAGCTCATCGGAACCATCCGTACTTTGGATTACGACATGCAAAAGCAGGTGAATGACCGAATGAAGGAAATGGCCACAGATATTGCAAAAGCCTACAGGGCAGAAGCCACGGTTGAGATTGCCAAAGGGGTTCCGATCACATACAACAATGTTGAATTGACCGAAAAATCATTGCCCAGCCTTAAAAAAATGGCCGGGGAAGAAAATGTGCATCTTATCAAGGCTATCACAGGTGCCGAGGATTTTTCGTTCTATCAGGAAAAAGTTCCAGGATTCTTCTTCATCTTAGGTGGAAAAGACCCTAAATCAGGAGCTGATGAGTACTTTCCACACCATACTCCCGATTTTAAAATTGACGATAGCGGGTTGCTCTTGGGCGTAAAAACCATGACCGAAATCGCTTTGGATTATCTGGACAGAAGCAAATAGTCCCGAGAAATATAGCATCCAGACCCCAATGTCCCCCTATAATTTGGAATTTGGACATTGGGGTTTGATATTTGTAAACACTACCTGAAATTTATACCATGGAAGCAATCCTCGATTTTTTGGCGAACATCCCTTGGTGGACTTGGCTGTTGATTTTCCTTTTGCTGGTCGCCATACGTGATATCTTTTTTCAGAAGGCTCATACCATCAGTCATAATTTTCCCATTGTGGGCCACTTACGTTATTGGCTGGAAAGCATTGGACCTGAAATGCGGCAGTATTTTGTGGCCAATAACCGTGAAGAACTTCCCTTCAATCGAATTGAGAGGAGTTGGATCTATGCATCGGCCAAAAAAGAGAACAATTACGAAGGTTTTGGGACCGACCGTGATATTTACAAGCATCAACACTTGTTTGTGAAGAATGCGATGATCGGGTTCCAGGTCCCAGAAGACCATGTGAATATAAATGACCCTTATTTTGTGCCTTGTGCCAAGGTGATGGGCGCTTACAACAAACGTAAAAAACCCTATCGCCCCGCTTCGGTAATCAATGTTTCCGCCATGAGTTTTGGTTCTTTGTCCGCAGCGGCCATTGAATCCCTCAACAAAGGTGTGGAGAAGTGCCATGCCTATCACAATACCGGTGAGGGTGGACTTTCGCCCTATCACAAACAAGGCGGTGATGTTATTTTTCATTTTGGAACGGGATATTTTGGTGTCCGCAGCAAGGACGGTAATTTTTCCATGGAAAAACTAAAAATATTGGTGGATGAAAATCCATGCATCAAAGCGGTTGAAATAAAATTGTCCCAAGGCGCAAAGCCTGGAAAAGGTGGGGTACTACCTGGTTCCAAAATAACCCATGAACTGGCTGAGATACGGGGTGTGGAAGTTGGAAAGGATGTCATCTCCCCTCCCACCCACAAAGCCTTTAAAAATATTCCGGAATTGTTGGAACTGATTGAATCCATTGCCCGAGAAACAGGATTGCCGGTTGGAATCAAGGGGGCCATCGGAAAAATCGATCAATGGGAAGAATTGGCCGATTTGATGAAAAAGACAGGGAAAGGCCCGGATTTCATCACTATTGATGGTGGTGAGGGTGGTACCGGCGCCGCACCTCCGAGTTTTGCCGACCACGTGTCCTTGCCATGGACCTATGGATTTTCTTCGGTCTATAAGATTTTCTTGGATAGGGGACTTACCGAGCGTATCGTTTTCATAGGCAGTGGAAAACTGGGTTTCCCGGCCAAGGCAGCCATGGCCTTTGCCATGGGGGCAGACTGTATCAATGTGGCCAGGGAGGCCATGATGAGCATCGGATGTATACAAGCCCAAGTATGCCATACCAATAGATGTCCCTCCGGAGTGGCCACCCAGAACAAATGGCTTCAAAATGGTATCAATGTGCCCTTAAAATCGGATAGGTTGGCTCAATATTTCAAAACTTTTCGAAAAGAACTGTTGGAAATCACCCATGCCGCAGGGTATGAACACCCCTGCCAATTTCACATGGAAGATGTGCAGGTCAATGTAGATGATGATTACCTTAGCAGCAATTTGAGAACGGTTTACAAATACCAAAAAGAAAAGGTGGGTTTCACTTCCATGCAAGAACTTTATGATTGTGTGCACTTGGGTGGGCAACCTTTGGAAAAAACATTATAATTTAGCCCCAATATTTTGATGAACTTATTTAACGATGTATGAAAAATAAACTACCCCTTATACTTTTACTGGTTCTTTCCGTGAGTGCTTTTGCCCAACGAAAGAGTGATCTAATCGCCGAGATTGACAACTTGAAAGTGAAGATCTCCGAAGTGGAGCAGGAATTGGCCAAGGCCAAACGTGAAATTTCATCTGCCAATGCCAAATCGGAAACCTTGGCATCCGAAAATGCCAGCCTCCGTGATGCCAACGCCACCCTTTTGGGGAACCTGAGCAACTTTTCTGAACTCTCTAAACAGAACTCGGAGAATGTGAACAGGGCCATGGCGGCTTTGGCGCTTAAAGAGAAGCAGTTGAGCGGCATAAGTGATATGATTTCCGCAAATGACTCCATTGCGATAGTTTCCTTGACACGTATCAAACAAACGCTTGGGGAAAATGCCAACGTTAGTGTTGGTGAGGGCGCCATTGTTATTTCAAGTAGTCTGGACAACCTTTTTGGCTCTGACAGCGCCACTGAACTAACAGAGGAAGGCAAAGCCTGGCTGGTAAATGTGGCCAAGGTCATTAAGAACAACCCTTCTTTTAAGACCCAAGTGGAAGGCTTGAACATCACTGGCGAGTTTGGTCCCAGCTATGATAAGGCTGCAGCAGTAACCAAGGAATTAGTCACAGCTTTGGAGATACCTTCCACACAGCTTGCCATTATAGTAA
>JAGQZL010000430.1 GCA_020434915.1 Allomuricauda sp.
TTTTTTCACGCCATTCCTTGGCGGAATAATTGGCTATTCCAAGTTCCTTGAGCTCATCCCGTAAGAAATCGGCGGTTTCCCAATAACTTTTTTGGGCAAAATGGGAAATATCCGCGTCCCTGATGATCTCTTCCATTAAATTGGAAGGTTCATGGCTCATTTTAGTGGCCAAGATCAGGTTGTGTACTTGTTCAATGCCTTTTTGCTCATAGCCATGTTCCTTCAAAAATTGGGAAGCCATCTCGGCACTGGAATCCTCGTGGTTTTCCGTACCTTTTACATAGCCAATGTCATGGAGCCAAGCTGCCAGCAACAACTGCTCGTTCTCCTGTTCCGAAAGGCTGTAGAAATTGAGTAATTCTTTAGTACTTTTGACCACACGTTCGGTATGTCGCAAGTTGTGGTATAAGAACCGGGGGTCCAATTCCTCGGTCAACAACTTTGAAACGTAATGTTTAGTTTTCTCAACAATTTCCGACATAACTAGGTGTTTGAAACATCCAAAGTACAAAATTTTGGATTCAACCTCATAGGATATGAAGAAACATTGGATAGCGGTCCTTTTGCTTATTTTGGTATATGGTTGTGCCACATATGAGGCCAAGTATGCGGAACCGTTCAGCGATGATAACGTGACTGCGGACAAGCAAGTGGAGCATACCTTTTATTTGATTGGGGATGCCGGAAAATCACCAGAAGGAGACCTTAATCCTACCCTGAAAAAATTCAAGAAACAGTTGGAACAGGCCAACAAGAACAGCACTGCCATTTTTTTGGGGGACAACATTTACCCCATTGGTTTTATTGGGAAGGATGATGACCCAGAGGGACATGAACATTCCAAGCACTATTTGGACGCCCAGTTGGCCACTTTGCAATCCTTTAAGGGGAAGACCATTTTTATTCCGGGCAACCACGATTGGTATAGTAAAGGGCTTGAAGGTTTGGAACGGGAGGAA
>JAGQZL010000431.1 GCA_020434915.1 Allomuricauda sp.
TGTTATCTTTTGAATTAGATGGAAAATATGATGCTGTCACTTTTCAGAAAAAATTAAAACTGATAAAACCTTCTATGAGTTTAGCAGGAGTAGAATCGACCATTTTGCTACCTTCTAAAACTTCGCATGCGTTGTTAACGGCAGAGCAACGAAAGGCGGTGGGTATTTCAGATAATTTACTGCGTTTTTCGGTTGGTATAGAAGACGTTCAGGATATTATTGATGATATTGAACAGGCATTGAAATAATAGTCATTGCGATCTCGAATATTTTGGGATAGTAATCTCAATGTCATTTCGAACGAATGTGAGAAATCTAACAAAATAGATTTCTCAGTCGCTTTGCTTCTTCGAAATGACAATAGGTTATAGAAAGTATTCTTTTACAATACTATTTTATTGCTCAATACTTTCGGCTGAAAAACTTGTCAATTCATTATCATCAAAAGAAACTACTACTTGGATAGGATTACAACAAACCTCACAATCTTCAATATAATCGGTTTCTGCAATGGAAGTATCCAATAACATAGAAATTTCTTCCCAACAATAGGGGCATTGAAAAAAGTGTTCCAGCATCAGAATTGAGCATCTAATAATTGTCCGCTAAGTTGCAATAATTGTAACTCTGCCAATTTAGCATCATACTTTGCAGCATTTTTAGCATTGATAGCATTGATAAGATTCAGTTGAGCTTGTCTGAATTCAATAGATGTTACCTGTCCAAGTTTGAATTGTTCTTCAGTACGATTAAAATTATTGGTGTTAGTTTGCACATTCTTTTCTTGCGTTTGCAATACAAATAATT
>JAGQZL010000432.1 GCA_020434915.1 Allomuricauda sp.
TCCTCTACCGTCATTTTAAGGTGTATCTTTAAATACCCATACCCGAAAAAGTCAAGGGATTCCCTTGCAAAAACACAATACAAAAACTAAAAATTCCACTTATGTTATCGCACAAAAAATGGGCTTTGGCAGCCTTAGGCATCGTTCTCGGAACACTGGTTTCGTGCAAGGACACCAAAACAGCTGATGAAAGTACCGAACAAACCATTACCATTCTCCAAACAGCCGATATCCATGGGCAATTACAGCCCCATGATGAGCTTTTTTGGGAAGATGAGCACATCACGTTTCGCAAATTGGGCGGATTGGCCCACATGAAGACCCTTTTTGAGGAAGAACGCAGCAAAGACCCCGAAGGCACCCTCATCTTGGATGGTGGCGACATGATCCAAGGAAGTGCCGTGGCCGCATTGAGCCATGGACAGGCCTTTGCCCCCATCATCAAGGCCATGGGCTACGACTTTTTGATTCCCGGCAACTGGGAGGTGGTGTATGGCAAGGAAACCATGATGGATGTCCTGACCCACTACGACACGCCGGTCATTTCGGCCAATATGTATGACGATGCTACCGGCGAAACGCTGTTTCCCCAGTATTTTATCAAAGAACTGAAAGGCGTAAAACTCGGTTTTATCTCCTACAACGACCCCGAGATTCCCGTGCGCCAGAATCCTTCGTTCAGCAAGGGCATCCGCTTTGACCCCATCGATGCCAACT
>JAGQZL010000433.1 GCA_020434915.1 Allomuricauda sp.
ATTTTATTTAAAATCTTGGCATCGGAGGCTCCAATGATCTGGGTTGCCAAAATACCGGCATTTTTGGCGCCGTTCAGTGCCACCGTTGCCACAGGGACGCCTCCGGGCATTTGCAAAATGGAGAGCACTGAGTCCCAACCATCAATGGAGTTACTGCTTTTAACGGGAACGCCGATAACGGGCAATGGCGACAGGGAAGCCACCATTCCGGGGAGGTGGGCAGCCCCACCAGCACCCGCTATAATGACAGAATAACCATTCTTATGGGCATTTTTGCCAAAATCGAACAGTTTTTCCGGGGTACGGTGGGCGGAAACAATATCCACATCCACCTGAATCCCGAATTCCCTTAGGATATCAATTGCATCTTGCATAACGGGAAGGTCACTGGTACTTCCCATGATTACGGCTACTTTGCTCATCTGCTTATTTGCTTATCACTTTAATGGTTTCCTTTACTTTTTGGGCGACTTCACGAGCCCGTACCATATCCTCATCCACAATGGTCACATGTCCCATTTTTCGGAAGGGGCGGGTCTGTTTTTTTCCATAGATATGGGGGGTTACGCCGTCCATGGCCAAAATTTCATCAATGTGTTCGTAGATTACGTCACCCGTATAGCCTTCGGCTCCCACCAAATTCACCATAATTCCGGCTACTTTACTGTCCGTCTTACCTAAAGGTAAGCCCAAAATGGCCCTGATATGTT
>JAGQZL010000434.1 GCA_020434915.1 Allomuricauda sp.
TGTTTCCGGCATATTGGCTGATCCACAAACATATCCGTCTGCGAAATACCCTGCTTTTGATCGGCAGCTATATATTCTATGGGTCATGGGATTGGAGATTTCTTTCGCTAATCGCCATTAGCTCCCTGGTTGACTTCTATTGTGGCAAGAGAATTCATGCTAGCGATGTAGACAGGCAGAGGAGGCTGTATTTAGCGATTTCACTTTCAGTCAATCTGGGAATCCTGGGAATATTCAAGTATTGCGACTTCTTCATATCCGGATTTATCGATCTGATGGGTGTTATCGGGGTGCAGGCTAATCAGCATACGCTCAATATAATTCTTCCTGTGGGTATTAGTTTCTACACGTTTCAGACTATGAGCTATACCATTGATATTTATCGCCGCAGGATGGAGCCCACCACAAGTCTACTCAATTTCTCGACTTTCGTTGCCTTTTTCCCACAGTTGGTCGCTGGCCCCATTGAGCGAGCCGCCGAGCTTCTACCGCAGATAGAGAGGAAGACAGTATTCAACTACGTTCAATTTCGAGAGGGATGCTTTCTCATTCTCTGGGGATTGGTCAAGAAAGTTCTTATCGCAGACCGGCTTGCAGTTTACGTAGATGCCGTTTTCGCCAATCCATCGGCGTTTTCAGGCGAACAGTGTCTTGTTGCGGTTTTATTCTTTGCTGTTCAG
>JAGQZL010000435.1 GCA_020434915.1 Allomuricauda sp.
TATTCAATTGGTGGGTCATAAAGACACAGGGTATTTTTTTAGAATGCACACCCAGCCTGTTATCGGAAATGATACCCTCAATATTTAGGGTTTCAATAAGTTTCTTGGTTTCTTTTTTTTCTTTTTTGATGGCCTTGGCAAGCTTTGGTGAATCTTTAATGAGCTTCATCTTGAACCATTTGCCTTTTTTTGCATACGTAATTCCGTAGGAAGGTAATTCCATGGTTTTAAGTTCGGGAAATTCTTTTTTGAGTAATTCGAGTGCAATCCCGTCCGAAGCAATGATGGGTTCAAAACCATCTTCAATCAAAGCATTGATAATGGGGATGCATCTTGTGGCATGTCCCAATCCCCAGTTGAGCGGGGCAACTAAAATTCGTTTTTTTGTTGCCATTGGCATTAAAATATGAAAAGCAAATGTAAAGCAGTTTACTTTCACTAATTTTACCAAAATATTAAATATACGTGGGAAGCAAAAACAAATTAAAAAGATTTCGAGAGAATGAGACGTTTCAAAATGTAGTTCAGCCTAACAGGGACGAATTGACGAATGGCGAATTTCCCCTCAAAGGAAAGTGGAATGAAACTTTTTTTAAAAACAACGCCCCACTGGTACTTGAATTGGGCTGCGGAAAAGGTGAATATTCTGTTGGACTTGCCAAGAAGTTTCCCGAC
>JAGQZL010000436.1 GCA_020434915.1 Allomuricauda sp.
CATGATAATGTAGATTAAGCGCCTTTTCGGTAACACATTAAAAATCAAATAAAAACTCTACCAATGTACCGGTAGGGTTTTTTTGTTCGTCATACAGGTCAATCATTTGGTAGCGGTAAGACGTATGGTTTTGTTTATTGAAAAAATTCAATCGGTCATCGGCAAGTTTCAACCCTAAGGATTCTTTTTCCAAACGTTTATTTTTCTTGTTAAGCTGTGCTTTTTCCCTTCCAATGCCATTGTCTTTAATTTGCAGCACAAAATGGTCTGAATGTTCTAGCAGTAGTATGGAAATGGATTTTTTGCCTTCCTTGGGCATGAGGCCATGCCAAATGGCGTTTTCCACAAAGGGCTGAAGCAGCAAAGCGGGCACCTTTATTTTCTTTAGGTTTAGGTTTTCGGGATGGGATATGGTAAAATGGATTGATTGGCTGAACCGAAGGTTTTCAATGCTCATATACAAGGTGAGGATATCCAGTTCTTCCTTTAGCGTAATACTGTCTTCTGAAGAAGATTCTAAAATAACCCGTATAAGCTTGGAGAACTTGTTGAGATAAAAGATGGCCTTCTCCTTGTCGTTGTCGATGAAATAGACCTTGATCGAATTTAACGCATTAAAGATAAAATGAGGATTCATCTGGTTACGAAGCGACTGTAGCTTTACCTGTGC
>JAGQZL010000437.1 GCA_020434915.1 Allomuricauda sp.
CACGGGCCTTGCGAGCCGCATGGCGTGCCTGTGCTGCCAAAATAACTTTTTGAACTATGGTTCTAGCATCAGCCGGATTTTCTTCTAAATAATTTTCTAGCATTTCAGAAACTGCCTGCGAAACAGCAGCAGTAACTTCTTTGTTGCCCAGTTTTGTTTTGGTTTGCCCTTCAAACTGAGGTTCAGCAACTTTAACAGAAACAATGGCGGTTAATCCTTCACGGAAGTCATCACCAGAAATGTCAAACTTAAGTTTATCAAGCATTCCGGAAGTTTCGGCGTATTTTTTTAGCGTAGTGGTTAACCCTCTTCTGAAACCTGAAAGATGCGTACCACCTTCATGGGTATTGATATTGTTTACATATGAATGTAAATTTTCGTTATAGGAAGTATTGTACACCATAGCTACCTCTACAGGAATACCACTTTTTTCACCTTCCATAGCGATAACGCTAGCTGTTAGTTGCTCTCTGTTGCCGTCTAAATACTTAACAAATTCCGGCAAACCAATCTCACTGTAAAACTGTTCGTGTAGAAACTCTCCTTTCTCGTCCTTTTGACGTTTGTCTGTCAGAGTAATAGTTATGCCTTTGTTTAAGAAGGATAATTCACGTAAACGTGCAGCCAATGTATCATAACTAAAAATGATATCAGTTTGAAAAATAATATT
>JAGQZL010000438.1 GCA_020434915.1 Allomuricauda sp.
TTTTACCGCCAGAAGTTACGGCCGCATCCTCGGAGCCAATGACCGTATCAATGTCGGTGTTATGGGAGCGAACAACCGGGGCAAGGGATTAACGCTCGATTTTGCCAATGCCGGAAATACCGCCATAACTCACGTCTGCGATGTCGACAGTAGAGTACTGGCGATGATCGGAAACGAATTGAACAGACTCAAGCAGCCGAAGGCGAAGATGGGAGATGACATTCGCAGGCAACTGGAAGACAAGGACATGGACGTGCTGGTAATTGCAACTCCGGATCATTGGCACGCCGCGGCATCGATTATGGCCTTGCAGGCAGGCAAGCATGTATATGTGGAAAAACCCTGTAGCCACAATCCCGGCGAGGGCGAGTTATTGGTCGCCGCGCAAAAGAAGTATAACCATGTTGTACAGATGGGGAACCAGCAGCGTTCATCCCTGGAAACTATCGAGTTGATGAAGGCGATCAACGATGGTGAGTTGGGTGATATCTACCACGTCTACACCTGGTATGCGAACAACCGCCCATCGATTGGCAAGGGCAGCCGTGTCCCGGTACCTGAATGGTTGAACTGGGACCTGTGGCAGGGCCCTGCACCGCGAGCAGACTATAGCGATATCTATGTGCACTATAACTGGCACTGGTTCTGGGATTGGGGAACAGGCGAAAG
>JAGQZL010000439.1 GCA_020434915.1 Allomuricauda sp.
ATTGGTTCATTATTGCAATTATCTTAGTTATTATTTATCTTTTCGTTCAATACAGAATATTTAAAGGAAAGCTGGATGATGTAGGCTATGGTGAGCATTAATACTTACACTGTGTAACATTTGTTACATTAATATGCATTAATAATTGTAAATTTCAAGTTACATCTAATCACTAACTTTAATAACTAATCTAACACATGGCTAAGCATTATCAAATACTAACCATTGGAGGTGGTACGGCTGGTATTATGGCCTCTTCCTTGTTAAAGAAAAAGAATCCTTCCTTACAAATAGGTATCATAGAACCAGCAGATACACATTATTATCAACCTGCATGGACTTTGGTGGGGGCAAATACGTATGATTTCGATAAAACGGCAAAACCAATGGCCGAATTGATTCCTGAGGGAACGGACTGGATCAAAGAATATGCTGATAAGTTTGAACCGGAAAGTAACAAAGTTATCACTAAAGAAGGGAATGAATTTACATATGATTATTTAATTGTTGCACCGGGTATAAAAATAGCACCTGAATTAGTTGAAGGTCTTCAGGAAGCAATGGACAAAGGAGCGGTTTGTAGTAATTATACCGATCCAAAACATACTTGGGAAACGTTAAAGAATTTTAAAGGTGGCACGGCATTGTTTACGCAACCTGCAACGCC
>JAGQZL010000043.1 GCA_020434915.1 Allomuricauda sp.
GGTATTTTTAACATTCAGGAAATGCAACTTTTTTACTTTTATGGTCGTGTATTGCAACGAATATCAGCATCTGACCGATCTATGATAACGCTGGATGTTGCAGCTTTACGACCCGGGATCTATTTCCTTCGGGTGTGGTTGCAAGGAGGTTCGTACTTTACAGAAAAGGTCGTAGTGCATTGAAAAGGGCTGCTAATTTGCTGGGCACTTCCACACCCAATCCTCCAGCGGAAAACTTTTCTTTTGATACGAAAAATGCCACCATTCGGTGCGGATGCCGTTTAGGCCGACGCTTTCCATCGTTTTGCGCAGCAGGCGCCGGTTGGCGATCACTTTACCGGGTAGCCGGGAATAGTTATAATGCGCTTCGCGGCCGAAAAAATCATAGGGCGTGCCCATGTCCAGTTCGTTGCCATTGGCATCCACGATCGTGAGGTCCACGGCAGCGCCGCGGCTGTGCATAGAGCCCTCTGAGGGAGGTGCGACATAATCGGGGTTCGGTACTTTATCCCACAGGCGTTGTTGGTAGGGTTTGGGGCGGTAGCAGTCAAATAACTTGAGTCCAAGCCCCTGGGCGCGTAACTGCTGTTGCGCCCGTACGATGGCTTCGGCCGTTTCCTTTCGGAGGTAACAGCGTGCGCAATCGTATATCTGGCTTTCTGTAAAATTATTTTCAGTGGCATACCGGAGGTCATACGCGAAACCATCACTAAAATCTGCCAAGCGAACAAAGGTGGTGTCCGCCAAACCTTCAAAGCTTTTAAATTTCTTTTTCTCAACTTGGGAAACGGAATCTAACACCTCTACCGATACTGCAGTTTCTTCCTCTACAATTTGTGCCTCCTTCACCTTTTCACGGCAGCCAAGCACCATTAAAATTCCAAAAGCCCATATCCAATGCTTCATTTGAGTCAATTTAACCGTTTCTGCTTGGCCATCCAGGTATACAGGGAATCCGTAGTATAGGCCTTCCCCCAAACATTATGTCCCGCATCCTTGTATCTGGTGTATCGTACGTTGTATCCCATATTTTGAAGTTTTTCTACCATACGATCCGACTCTTCCACATCGATGACCTCATCCTTTTCACCATGAAAGACCCAAATAGGCATATTCTCGTCAATCCAATGGGCATAAGGCAAGGGTGCCATACCACATACCACTGCCATGGCTGCAAATTTATCAGGATATTGCGTGGCCAGTTCCCAAACGGCACTTCCTCCCCTACTGAGCCCCGTTAGATAAATCCGTCTTTTATCCACACGGTTGTTTTGGGTCACCGAATCCAATAATTGCATAACGGCTTCGGTGTTCCACCATTTTTTCTCATACGGATTTTGCGGGGCCAAGATCAAGAACGGGAATTGTTTTCCCTCTGCTAACAATTTAGGAGGGCCACTAGTCTTTATTTCCTTGATGTCCCTACCCGATTCGCCTCCACCATGCAAAAACAACAACAAACCGAAGTCTTCGTTCTCGGAAGCAGCATACTCCTCTGGGTAATAGAGATAGTATTCCAATTTTTCCTTCGTTACGGTTTCAAGTTCGTCAAGGACCAACTGGGATTGGGCTGCACAGGCCTGAAATAACAGTACCGCTATCAATAGTAAGAATCTAGATATTTTCTTTCGCATACTTCCGTACAAGTTACAGTAATTTGTTGGCAATCTCCAGCCAGTTTCCCGCCCGCTCAAAACCATTTGTATTGATATTGTGGGGTGAGGTGAACATGATGGACCTACCTTCAAAGTTATGCAGGTTACGGCTACGGTCGTCAATAAGGACATCTCCTTTCAGGATAAATTTATGCCCACACAGAATCCTGTTCTGCCATGGAATAAAGGGAAAAAACTTGTCCAACCAATCAGATTTCTCTTTGAGGGAGTTAGGAAACTCCATGGCCGCAGAGGCAATATAAACCTCGTATTTTTCACTCAGTTCCTTCAATACTTGTTGACTATCCGGAATCACCTCCAAATCCCTGAAGAATCCTATTCTTTGTGCATGCTTTTTAATGGATGTTTGATGGTCATCGGGTACACATTGCCATACTTCCTTGCCATGGCAATCTTCCAATTTTAATTGGGCATTGAATTCTCTGTTATAAATTTCGATATGGGCATTGTATGCATCTGCGATTACCTCATCCATATCCACAAAAATGGTCATGCTGCTTGTTTTTGGTGAAATAAAACAAAACGGATGGATTAATCAAGGTACTTTGAAAAATAAAACTGTATTAAAATTAAAATAACCTTATGTCTTTTATGAATCCATCAAAACTTCCAATGACCGTCACAAAACACCATTTTCCATATTTTAATTAGGAAAATAACCGCTACCTTCACAGAAGATGAATGCAAAAGCCAACCAGTGCTTTTAACCTAAACCAACCGACTATCATGCTGCCCAAAGGAAATTTTCCTGAAAAGGTCTATTTAAATGGTGAAATACTGTCCAGTGAAAACGCCAAAATCTCTGTTTTTGACCGTGGATTCCTTTTTGGTGACGGTATCTATGAAGTGATGGTCCAATTGGAAAACGGGATATTCTACAAAAAAGCACATCTGGATAGATTACAGGAAAACTTGGTCAAAATCGGAATTGGCTATGATTTAAACGAGTTGGAAAGTCAAATAGAACCATTGTTGGTTGCTTCGGGACTTGAAAATAAGTCCTGTCTGATCTACATGCAGGTGACTCGAGGGGTCGCACCCCGAAAGCATTCCTACCCAAAGGGAATACTTGCTACTGTGATGATGTATGCCCTACCGTTCCAATTGCCCTACATCAACCAAAAGAACATGTACGCCATTTTAGAACCTGATTTTAGATGGCACCGGTGTGACATCAAATCCATTTCCTTACTTGGCAACATCATGACCAATGAAGCGGCCATGCAATCAGGAACGGACGAAGCTGCTTTGGTACGTGATGGTATCATTACCGAAGGTTCCCACACCAACATCTTTTTTGTAAAAGACGGTACGGTGATCACGCATCCTTCCAACGAACATATCTTGGACGGCATTACCCGAAAGATTGTGGTTCAACTATGTAAGGACCTCCACATTCCGCTGATTGAAAAAGGAGTTTCCGTACAAGAAATACCTATGATGGACGAAGCTTTTTTTACTGGGACATCCACGCAAATAGCGTCCATTGCACAATTGGGAGACCATACCTACCACGCTCCCGATGACTTTGGGGAAATCACCCAAAAATTACAGAACGGCCTTGCCAAACTTAAAGAAATTGACACCGCCATGGTGACTCTATAACAATGCGATTATGACCAAAAAGACAACAAATTTTGCAAGCATGCTCCTTTTGCTGCTCGCCCTTACCATTTCTTCATGTGGCCAAAAATATGATGTGGTCATCCTGAATGGCACCGTGTATGACGGACAGGGAGGAGAGCCCATCATGACGGATATTGCCATCAAAGATTCCATGATCGTTGCCATGGGAGAGTTGAAAAATGCCAAGGCGCTTCGCATAATCAATGCTGAAGGATTGGCCGTATCCCCAGGATTCATTGATATGCATGCCCATTTGGAGCCCATCATGGAGCTAAATTCATGTGAAAGCCATGTCCGGCAAGGGGTAACCACCGCCCTTGGTGGCCCCGATGGCAGCTCCCCTTATCCAATGAAACCGTTTATGGACAGTCTTCAACAAAAGGGCATTGGAATGAATGCTGCCTTTTTAGTAGGCCATAACACCGTTAGAAGAAATATCATGGGGTTGGAAAACAGGGCTCCAACTCCCGAGGAACTCAAAGCCATGGAAGCAGAGATTGACAGTGCCATGAAAGATGGGGCCTACGGGATTTCCACGGGTTTAAAATACTTGCCTGGGGCATTTTCTGAAGTGGATGAAGTCATCGAACTTTCTAAAGTAGCCTCTAAACATGGGGGCATTTATACTTCCCACTTGCGGGAAGAAGGATTGGGCCTTTTTGACGCTGTGGCCGAGGCCATCCAAATTTCAGAAAACGCGAATATTCCTGTAGTCCTGACGCACCACAAGGCCATTGGAAAACCCATGTGGGGCAAAAGTGCCCGAACATTGGCCATGGTAGATTCCGCAAGGGCCAAGGGATTGGATATTAAAATGGACCAATATCCCTATGCGGCCAGTTACACTAGCATTTCGGTCCTCATTCCCAGCTGGGCAAGGGCCGGCGGACAAGAAGAGTTCAAAAAACGGGTGGAAGACCCCGTTTTAAGGGATAGCATCAAAAATGGTATTGTCTTCAACATCCTAAATGATCGTGGTGGCTCGGATTTGAACCGCATACAGTTCGCCAAGGTGAACTGGGCTCCAGAGCTGGAGGGAAAAACCCTAAAATATTGGTGCGAGGAGAACAATCTGGAACCTTCGGTGGAGAATGGGGCCGATATGGTCATCAAAGCCCAGTTGAACGGCGGTGCCTCCTGTGTCTACCACGCCATGGCCGAGGAAGATGTGGAACGCATCATGAAACATCCCATGACCATGATAGGCTCCGATGGTCGTTTGGTAGAACCGGGAATGGGTCATCCGCACCCACGTTGGTATGGTACTTTTCCAAGGGTATTGGGCAAATATGTACGTGAGAAAAACACCTTGCCCCTTGTAGAGGCCATTCGTAAAATGACCTATCTCCCTGCCCAAAGTCTGAATCTATCCGACAGAGGCCAAATCAAGGAAGGAATGAAAGCGGATATCACCATTTTTAATCCTGAAACCATCATCGACAAAGCCACTTTTGAAAAGCCACATCAATATTCCGAAGGAATACTCTTTGTCTTCGTGAACGGAGGATTGGCTGTGGACAATGGTGAATTTAAGGATATCAAATCAGGAAAAGTTTTAAGAAAGAAATAAGTAGACAATGAAGAACACAAGATTGGCAATAGGACTTGCAATAATTTTAGGGCTATGCTCCTTAGATGGGAATGCGCAAGAAAACAGCTCCATTGAAAAAAAATATACCAAAGAGGTAGAAAAGTTAGCGAAGTCCAAACAAGTGGCAACGGCCTTTGAATTTATCAAGGGGCAAAAAGAGGAGACTACGGAAAACCTGATCACCTTGACGGAGGTGTTGGCACCTCCTTTTATGGAAACGGAACGGGGGAAAGTCTTTGCACAAATGCTAAAAGATGCTGGTGTGGACAGTATCTGGACAGATAAAGTGGGCAATGTCATCGGTTTGAGAAAAGGCACATCCGGAGAATCAGGTTATGTGGGGGTCGATGCCCATTTGGATGTAGTTTTTCCCGAAGGCACCGATGTTACCGTCCAAAAAGTTGGAGACACCTTAAAGGCTCCAGGTATTGGAGACGACACTAGGGGTTTAGCGATGCTCATCAGTATGTTGAAAGCCATGAACAAAGCCAACATCAAAACCAAAAAAGATATTTTGATTGTGGGATCTGTTGGTGAAGAAGGTCTTGGTGATCTTCGCGGCATGAAATACATGTTCAATGAATCCGGTCTGGACATAGCCTCCTGGATTGCCATTGATGGCGGTAGTATTGGCAGGATCAGCAATGCAGGATTGGGATCCAAGCGCTACAAGCTGGTCGTCAAGGGAAAAGGTGGACACTCTTGGGGTGCCTTTGGATTGGCCAATCCGCACCATGCTTTGGGAAAGGCCATCGATATTTTTTCCAAAGATGCATGGGCCTATACCTCGGGAGAAATCCCAAAGACCAGTTTCAATGTAGGCCGAATCGGAGGGGGCACTTCGGTGAATTCCATTCCATTTGAGTCTTGGATGGAAGTGGACATGCGCGCCATTGACCCAAAAAATTTGGATGAAATTGAATCCATTTTCAAAAAATCGGTAGAGAAGGCCATTGCAGAATACAATGCCAGTGGCATTAAAGACGAGGTTTCCTATGAACTCATCAAAATTGGAGACCGGCCTTCCGGGGAACTTTCCCCTTCCTTGCCCTTGATTCAAAAAGCCATGGCTGCCACGCAATATTTTGGGGTTACACCCAGTCTGGGTCGTGGAAGTACCAATATCAACATTCCTGTTTCAAAAGGAATTCCTTCGGTCTGCATTGGACGTGGTGGTAAAGGTGGCGGTGCACACTCCTTGCACGAATGGTTCCTCAATGACGAACCTGGGGACGAGTCCATCCAATTGGCATTACTGATCACTTTGGCCGAAGCAGGCCTTGAAAAATAATATGATGCGAATCCTGAACCCTAGAATAGCAAGCTGTTTCCTATTCATCCTTTGTACCATTTCTTATGGCCAACTGGATGCTGGAAAGGAAGCACAAATCGACCAACTCTTCCAATCATGGAACCAACCCAATCATCCTGGAGGTGCCATTGCCATTATGCAGGGTGATAAAGTAGTGTATTCCAAAGCCTATGGATTGGCGAGTATGGAATACCTAGTTCCCAATTCCACAGGAACTTTGTTCAACGTGGCCTCCGTTTCCAAGCAATTCAGTGCATTGGGCATTGTGCTGTTACAAGAACAAGGGAAACTGTCCGTTGACGACACTATTGACAAGTACATTGATGGTCTCGCGCCTTTTGGAAGTAAAATTACCATTCGACAGATGTTGCACCATACCAGTGGACTACGCAGTCTTCATGCCCTTTTTGCATTGGCCGGGTGGCGTAATGACGATTCCAGGACCAATGCCGACCTTGATCGGATCATGGCACTACAAACCGAACTTAATTTTGAACCCGGTTCTGAATACATGTATTGTAATACAGGATATATGTTCCTAGCCAACATTATCGAGAAAGTTACTGAAAAGTCCTTTGTCGATTTTATGAAGGAAGACGTATTCATCCCTTTAGGGATGCACGAAACCTACGTGGAAGAAAGGTATGATAGAATCGTCCCAAACAACGCCACTTCTTACTATACCCAGAGAAATGGCTTTATCCGGGCCGTGGAATATTGGGGTTATATAGGCTCTGGAAACATGCATACTTCCACCACGGACCTTTTACGGTACCTCAAAAATTACTATGATCCTTTACCAGGGTGGGAAAATATCTTCCAAACCATGCAAACGTTAGATCCATTGAACGATGGAAGTTATCTGGAATATGCCTTTGGGGTAAATGTGGACAGACTTTACGGCAAAAAACGGATCACCCATGGGGGATCCATCGGTGGATTCCGCTCCAATGTGGCCGTTTTTCCAGAAGAAAAGACCAGTGTTGCCATTATTACCAACTTTTCATCATCGGGTCCTGCCGGAAAATCGAACGAAATAGCTGGTATTCTTTTTGGAAAACCTGCTCCTTACAAAAATTTGAAAGTGGCCAAAATTCCAAAGTCCACCATGCAATCTTATGCCGGGGATTACTGGGACGATGAAACCTATCAAGAACAGCAAATCAATATTAGTGGGGACACCTTATTTTTAGGCCGGTCTTATACTCCATTTCTTCCTGTTGCCAACGGTCATTTTGAGGCCTTGGATTCGGAAAATGGGACCAAGTTGGAATTTGAGGAGGGCCAATTCATTTACATGCCAGGTAGTAATAAACCCAGAGTTTTCGAAAAAGTGAAGGAAGAACCGCTCACCGATGCCCTAGCGGAAGCATATGTCGGGCCTTATTACAGTCCCGAAATCCACACTTCTTATTCCATTTTCTACAAAGAAGGAAAATTGTATGCCTTCCATATCCGGTTTGGAGAATTGCCCTTGAAGCAAAAATTCAAAGACCTGTTGCAAGGAGAATATCCCTTGAGCACTTTGAAATTTAAGCGAGAAGATGGGAAAATTACCGGGGTTTGGATTTCAGATGGCAGGGTAAGAAACCTGTGGTTTGAAAAAACGGAATAACCAAAAACAACCTGTATGAAAACTTTCTGTACAATTGCTGCCACATTTTTGATGATGGCCATTACCCTTCAAGGCAAGGCACAGACATTTCCGGACCGGGTATGGCACCAGGCATCCGAGGAAGAAGCCAAACCGTGGCACAATGATAAAATGGAAGCTTTTAGGGAATATCTTGTGGACAGTACCAAGATTACAGGGTTAATGATCGTTCACAAGGGAAAAGTGGTCTTCGACTATGGTGATGTGGAAGAACTCAGTTATATCGCTTCCTGTAGAAAAAGTGTCCTCTCCATGTTATATGGCAAATATGTGGAAGATGGCACCATTCGGTTGAATAAAACCATCAAAGAATTGGGAATTGACGATGTTGAAGGGATTCTTCCCATTGAACAGGCCGCTACGGTAAAAGATATTATCTCCGCCCGCTCTGGTGTCTACCATCCCGAGGGGTATGCTGGGGGCATGCAGGAATATGCCCCGAAAAGGGGCTCTGTTGAACCTGGCAGTTATTGGTTGTACAGCAATTGGGATTTTAATGTGGCCGGCTTCATTTTTGAACAGGAAACAGGAAAGAACATTTATGACGAAGTGGAACTCCAACTGGCGAATCCCTTACATATGCAGGATTGGGACCATTCCATCCAAAAAAAACAAGGAAATACATCCATCTCCAAGTATTTGGCCTACCCGATGTGGTTCTCCACCCGAGACATGGCCCGATTGGGATTGTTGATGTTGAACAAAGGAAAATGGAAGGATGTACAGGTAGTAAGCGAATCTTGGGTAGATGAAATGTTGGCCACTCGGACCACACATGAAGAATTGAACAACAATGTTCCCGTTTTTAAGGGGTCAGGGGTAAATTATGGCTATGGTTACATGTGGTGGCTGTGGCAAGATGTTTCCGATCCGCGATACAAAGGAGCCTATTCCGCCAAAGGAGCCATGGGCCAAAACATTACGGTGTATCCTGCCATTGAAAACCGTTCTGGCCTTCAAGACCAAAGCGGCCTACGGACGAAGAAATTCATCCGACACCCGAATCAAAGTGGCACAAAAGGCAGCCATGATTTTAGAAACGGCCCAATAAACAAAAAACCACCTAGTTATTTATTGCATGGGGGTACCCCTCAGCTTTTTAAAAGCTTCATAAGTCTTATCTACTTTTTCTTTTGGAGTGGTCTCAAACTCTTTGTCGGTTACATGGTAGTAAGACTGTAGGCTATCCAATTTTGTGTGCATGGTCCGTATAATGTCTTGATATGCTTCGTCATTGATGACATTGTGCAATTCTTTGGGGTCTTTCTCCAAATCGTAGAATTCCCATTCATCAATATCATCATAAAAGTGAATGAGCTTATACCTTTTGGTTCGAACACCATATTGACGTTTGACCATATGAAAAGCGGGGAAATCGTAGTAATGGTAGTACACTGCATCCTTAAATTCCTGCTGGGTTCCCTCCAGAACATTTCGGAAAGAGGCACCCTGCATTTCAGAAGCATATTCCACACCCCCAGCCAAATCAAGGAATGTAGGGGCAAAATCAAGGTTTTGAACCATGGCATCTATCGTTGTACCTGGCGCAATGACCCCGGGCAGCTGCATCAACAAGGGCATTTTCATGGATTCCTCATACATAAATCGCTTATCAAACCAACCGTGTTCCCCTAAATAAAAACCTTGGTCGGACGTATAGACCACCAACGTATTCTTGTCTAGACCCTGCTCTTCCAAGTAATCCAAAATCTTGCCCACACTTTCATCCACAGCCTTTACCGTTGCCAAATATTCATGTAAATAGCGTTGTCCCTTCCACTCTGCCAATTCCTTGCCATGGAGGTTGGCTTCATAAAATGCATTGTTCTTGGGTAGGTAGGCTTCATCCCAAATTCTGCGTTGTTCCGGGGTCATTCGGTCAAAATCGGTGGTCCAAGGGTTATGTGCCAATTCCGTACTACCATATCCATCACTCATTTTTAGGTCATGGCCTTCGTACATATCCTTGTAAATGGTCTGCTGCTGCTCTGCGGCCGCTTTTTGCCCTTCATAATCAGAAAAATAGGTATCCGGCAATGGAAACGTGATGGAGTCATACACGTTTAAATGTCGTAGGGCAGGCATCCAATTTCGATGGGGTGCCTTATGATGCACCATCAAATAAAATGGCTCTTTGGAACCTTCCCTTTGCTTTAACCAAGCCAGACCCTTTTCAGTGATCAAATCGGTGGCATACCCCTCAACCAAAGTGGTATCTCCTCCCGATATGAACTCAGGATTGTAATAATTGCCTTGATCGTTCAAAATATCCCAAAAATCGAACCCTGTGGGAGGACCGTGTAAGTGCCATTTCCCAATAATGGCTGTTTGATACCCCAGTTTTTTCAAATGTTTTGGCAACGTGGGTTGATTACCATCAAACTGCTCCCCGTTCATACGGAAACCATTGATGTGGCTATGTTTTCCCGTTAGGATAACTGCCCTACTGGGTCCACAAATGGAGTTAGTGCAAAAATTATTCTGAAAAATGGCACCATTCTTCGCAATCCGATCAATGTTGGGTGTCGGAGCCAGTTTGCCCAGTTCATGTCCATACGCACTGATGGCCTGAAAGGCATGGTCGTCCGACATGATAAAGATAATGTTCGGTGGTCCTTGGGCCACTTCTTCTTTTACTTCCTCTTGCTGTTTGCAGGCCACAAAGAAAAGAAGGCCCACCATGGCTATTTTCCAACGCATTTGTCCGGTTTTAGTTTGACTTAAAAAAACTGTTCATTCCCAAACACCCTTCTTACTTCAATGTAAACGACTTGGTCATTTCGGCATCTGAATTGGTTCCCACAAACACTTGGAACTCTCCCGGTTCAGCAACAAAATTCAATTGGCCGTTATAAAATTTCAAATCGTCTGCCGAAAGGGTAATGGTCACCTCTTTGTGTTCCCCTTTTTTCAAAGATACTTTTTGAAATCCTTTCAATTCCCGCTTCGGAGGAGTAATGCTTCGTACCACATCCCTCAAGTATAGCTGAACCACTTCTTCCCCGTCATAATTACCTGTATTGGTTACCGTAACTGTTGCCGAGATGGATTCACCTTGTCCAATGGTTTCCTTGCTCAATTTTAAATCGGAATATTCAAAAGTGGTATAGCTCAATCCATATCCAAAGGGCAACAAGGGTGAATTGGGTGCATCCAGATAATTGGACCTGAATTTTTGGAACTCACCACTCTCGGGGGCTGGTCTACCAGTATACTTGACACTGTAGTAAATAGGTATTTGCCCAACATTTCTAGGCCATGTAGCCGTCAATTTTCCAGATGGATTGTAATCCCCAAAAACAACATCGGCAATGGCATTTCCCGCTTCCACGCCGGGGTGCCATACTTGAAGAATGGCCACAGGCAATTCAAACTCGTCCGGAATGGTCAAAGGTCTGCCACTCATTAATACCAAAGCAACAGGTTTGCCAGTTGCCACTAGGTTTCGAATCAGTATCTTTTGACTCTCAGGGATGGAAATATCGGTTCGGCTAGCAGCTTCTCCGGTCATTTCAGTGGCTTCACCCACCACAGCCACTACCACATCCGAGTTCTTGGCCAATGCTATGGCCTCCTCCAACATAACCTCAGGGGAACGCTCATCAATTTCGATTCTTGGCCCGAATACGTTCACATGCTTGGCAAATTCCTCATCATCGGAAATATTGGCGCCTTTTGCATAGCTGATGGTTGCATTGGAGGCCACATTTTTGAACCCTTCCAAAATGGTGACGGCAAGATTCAAATCCCCGGTTGGGGCCCATGTTCCCAACATATTGTTTCGGCTATCCGCCAATGGCCCTATCAAGGCTATCTTTTTATTTTTTTGAATTGGTAGAATGTTGTTCTCATTTTTAAGCAACACAAAGGAGTGTGCCGCCAGTTTTCTGGCCAATGCCCTATTCTCATTGGTGAGGATATCTTTGGAGGGGCGTTTGCTGTCCAAATAGCGATAAGGGTCATCAAAAAGCCCAGAAATGTACTTGGCCTCCAAAACACGCCTGCAGGCATTGGTGATTTCTTCTTCGGTCACTTTCCCTTCTTCCAATGATTTTTTCAAGGTGGTCAAAAATCCTTCACCCACCATATCCATGTCCAAACCAGCCTTCAATGAAAGTGCGGAAACCGCCTGTAGATCACCCAAACCATGTGGAATCATCTCATTTAAAGAGGTATAATCCGAAACCACGAATCCACCAAAGCCCCAACGATCGCGAAGCAAATCCGTCAATAACCATTTATTGCCCGTTGCCGGAACCCCATCCACATCATTGAACGAACTCATGACACTGGCCACACCAGCATCAACAGCAGCTTTGTAGGGAGGGAGGTATTGGTTGAACATTTTTACCTTACTCATGTCCACGGAATGGTAATCGCGACCTGCCTCCGCTGCACCATACAATGCAAAATGCTTTACACAGGCCAACTTGGTATGCGATGCCGTTAGGTCGTTTCCTTGATAGCCCTTCACCATGGCTTCGGCTATTCGTGAGCCCAGGTAAGGGTCCTCACCTGCTCCTTCAGCAATCCTTCCCCAACGTGGGTCGCGTGCCACATCCACCATGGGCGAAAAATTCCAATTGATCCCATCCGCCGTGGCTTCCCTGGCGGCCATTTGGGCGGCTTGTTCCATCAATGCCAAATCCCAACTTGCGGATAATCCCAAAGGGATTGGGTAGGTAGTCTTATAGCCATGGATTACATCGGAACCTATCAAGAGTGGGATTCCCAAACGACTTTCCTTTACCGCCAGTTCTTGGGCTACCCTTACTTTATCCGGTCCTGCAACTCCAAAAAGTCCACCAACTTGGCCAGCCTTTATCTTAGTCTCGACATTTTTACTGACCACTTCGCCCGTAGCCACACCACCTCCTGGTGTCAACAGGTTCAACTGTCCAATTTTTTCCTCCAAGGTCATTTTTTGCAAGAGGTCTTCCACTTTCGGAATTCTCTTTTGGGCACTGAGCGTAAATGAAGCGCACAACACCAACAGTAGGATGCTATGTTTGATATTCATGATTGGATTGTTTTGTTTGTTATTCTGATTTCACAACAGCACTCCTTTCCGAGATGCCATTGTTGTTAAAGGCCTCTATCTGAAAATAATAGGTGTCCGTTCGGTCCATTCCGGAGAAATAGTACTCATTGGCGCCATAGACCATGATACTTCCATATAATTTGTCTGCCGATTTTCCGAAATAGATGACGTAACCATCTGCCAAGTCGTTTTGTTTCCATCGAAGCCAAGAATTTCTTCGTTCCCCAAACTTTTTTGGACTTGATCTTAGTACGATAAAATCCTCCACTGGGGCAGGCTTTTCCCCAGCTCCCTTACCAAATACCCGGAAACCGCTCAAAGCGAATTTTCCGGTTGGCATCTTTATGTTTTCGATTTTCAGGTATCGCGCCTTCTCAGGTTGTTTCAACTCAATATAGTCATGGGGGACATCGGTCTTGTTGTTACTCTTATCCACCAACACCGACCATTTTTTGCCGTCCATGGAACCGTAAATTTTATATTGGTGGAAGACCCCTTCCGATTTCCCCATAAACTCGGCATCCTGATCCGCATAATTGATTTGTATGGCATGGATAGTAGACACTTCGCCCAAGTCTGTCTGGAACCATTCCCCTTTGTTGGCTGTTTTGGCACTCCAGTAGGTCTTCATATCCTCATCTACCGCATAATTGGGGGAATAGCCTCCTAAGGTAGACGATGTCTGGACAGGCTTGTTATAATTCAGCACCATCCAGCCTGTGAACAGTCCTTTTACATGATCTGCATTTTTTTGCGGTAGATATGTTGGGTAATCACCATAGGCTGTATTGCAGTACATGACATCATCCTTATCAAATCCAGCTGGCCAAATGCCCAAACGACGCTCAAAATTGTTCTTTTGGTTCAGAATGATGGTGGAAACGT
>JAGQZL010000440.1 GCA_020434915.1 Allomuricauda sp.
CCTGTTGGTAAATTCTAAATTATCATCTTGTAGGTTTATATCTGTATGCTCCATAATTTATAGTGGATTTTTGAATTCATTAATTAAATTTTCAAGTTTTGTTAATTGCTCTTCCGTAATTTGATTACTTCTATGAACAAAATCAATATAGTTAAATAAACTCTCTACTTTTTCGATGCTGTTTGAGCTTCTTGCGGCTACCTGCTTGTAAAAGTCAGTATCAATTTTAACGGTTGGAACGTGGAATTTAGTTCTGATAAACTCCAGTAAATAGGTTATTTTTTGCTCAGCAATGCTCTTATGCTCAGATTTTTCATAATACATATTGGCAATGGTTCTGGTAAATGCCAATGTTTGATTTTTTAAAGGTGTAATAATAGGAATATTACGTTGTTTTCTCTTTCCTTCAAAGATTACGAACAACAATACGCCTATAAGGGTAATATAATATGCCCAACGCAAACTCTTTGTGCTTAATAAATAGTGCATTGGCGATGAAATCGTTTTTTTACCGGTTTTGTAATAAGCATCCCATAAAATAGGTTTAGAACTATCTAAATAAGACAAAACGGAAGCTGTGTATTGCTGATTACCTTTTTGTAAAATAAAATAATTAGTAAAAGCTTCCGGAAAGGTATGAAAGTAAAAATTGCCC
>JAGQZL010000441.1 GCA_020434915.1 Allomuricauda sp.
CATAACCATAAACAAGCTGTTGATGCAGCTAAGCAATTAACTGCAGAAACCGGAACAAGTTGGTGGGTTGTAAAAGCTCAGATACATGCCGGTGGTAGAGGTAAAGGTGGAGGAGTTAAACTGGCTAAAAGTTTAGCTGAAGTAGAAAGTTTGTCTGAAAACATTATCGGAATGATGTTAAAGACTCCTCAAACGCCGCCTCAAGGTAAGAAAGTGAATCAGGTGTTGATTGCTGAAGATGTATATTATCCCGGGGAAAGTGAAACAGCAGAATTTTATATGTCTGTATTATTAAATCGTGGTACAGGAAAGAATATGATCATGTATTCTACCGAAGGAGGTATGGATATTGAGACAGTTGCAGAAAAAACACCGCATTTAATTTTTACTGAAGAGGTTGATCCGTTAATTGGATTATTGCCTTTCCAAGCACGTAAAATTGCTTTCAATTTAGGCTTGTCAGGTAATGCTTTTAAAGAAATGGTAAAGTTTGTAACAGCACTTTATAATGCTTATATAAAATCTGACTCTAGTCTTTTTGAGATTAATCCTGTATTAAAAACTTCTGATGATAAAATTTTAGCTGTTGATGCCAAAGTTACATTGGATGATAACTCTCTTTTCAGACATAAAGATTATGCTGAGATGAG
>JAGQZL010000442.1 GCA_020434915.1 Allomuricauda sp.
AAAACTTTGCCTATGAAACACTTAAAAATTACATCTAAAATTACTACTAGAGACAGTTATTCAATTGATAGATACTTGTCTGAAATTTCAAAATTACCTTTATTGTCGGACAATGAGGAAATTGAGTTAGCACAAATGGTAAAAAAGGGAAGTACAGAAGCTGTCAATAAAATTATTACAGCCAATTTACGCTTTGTGGTATCAGTTGCTAAACAATATCAAAATCAAGGAATGTCTTTAAATGATTTAATTAATGAAGGCAATATTGGGTTGATTAAAGCAGCTTCAAAGTTTGATGAAACCAAAGGATTTAAGTTTATTTCTTATGCTGTTTGGTGGATTCGTCAGTCTATTTTGCAAGCATTAATAGAGCAACCTAGAATTGTACGCTTACCAATGAATAAAGCGATTGTGTACAATAGAATTATGAATGTAATCCAAGATTTTGAACAAAAAAACCAAAGAGAACCTTCAAATGATGAATTGGCTGAATTATTAGATATGAGAGCAGATGAGTTAATTATTCTTCGACGTTCTTTGGCTTTTCATTCTTCCGTTGATGTTACGATTGGAGAAGATGATGATACCACAGTTTTGGATACAATGGTAGGTGATACATTTGAGCAACCTGATAATAATTTAATCAGAA
>JAGQZL010000443.1 GCA_020434915.1 Allomuricauda sp.
TATGGTTGAGTAAAATCCGTATCAGTTCTCCGGCTGTGTAGCCTGCTCCACCAACTATTCCTGCTAACATCATACCCCTTTGTTTACTTGATTATATATTTTATTCTGATTTGCCAGTATTTTAATAAATCCTTTAGCATCATCGGCTGTCCAACCACTATTAGTTTCGCCGTAAGATGCTACTTTTGAGCTCATCAGATCGTGAGCAGACATAACACCGTCTAACATAAACCTGTATGGCATCAACGTAACAATTACATCGCCTGTAACATTCCTTTGTGAATCATCTAAAAATGCTTCAAAATTTCGCATTACCTCATCCAAATAATGGCCTTCGTGTAATAAATTACCATACCAACTGGAAATGTATTCTTTATGTTGCAACTGCCACTTGGTGAGTACATGTTTTTCAAGTAGATGATGCGCTTTAATGATAATCATTGGGCCGCCAGCTTCAAAACCTACTCTACCTTTAATCCCAATAATCGTATCCCCTACATGAATATCTCGTCCTATAGCATATTTAGCTGCCAATTCGTTGAGTTTTTGAATGTTGTTTTCAGAGGTGTCTTTCACATAATTAATGGCAATAAGTTCACCCTTCTCAAAACTCAGTTTTACTTTTTCAGGTTGTTGCTTTTCCAA
>JAGQZL010000444.1 GCA_020434915.1 Allomuricauda sp.
TCTAATTTTATTCTATAATTACCGGCAGTGACAGCGATATTATCACCTCCAGCATCTAAAGTTCCATCAACGCCAGTATCTCCATAATTGGTGCCCCAGTCTTCATTCACTCTAAACTTAATTTCACCATCAACAATAGGAACTATTTCAGCTACCCAAATATCATTGCTTAGAGGCGTAAAGCTGAAATCAGGGGTAGCTCCCCAATCATTATATCCAGAACCAACAACTCCCCAGATATTAGCAGACTCCATGGTGTAAGTTCCATTTACTAAATCAAGAGTAATAGCGTAAAAACCAGCGGTTACAACAATGTTGTCTCCTCCGGCATCTAGTGTTCCGTTGGCACCAGTATCACCAAAGTTTTCACCCCAGTCGTTATTTTTTCTGAACTTGATTTCACCATCTACTAATTTAACACCAACTTTAAAAGTATTAGTTACATAATCATAAGTGAATTTAGCATCTGGAGTAGCACCCCAATCATTATATCCAGAACCTACAATACCCCAAGAGAAAGCTTCCATTGTATACGTATTATCTGAAAGATTCATGGTAATTTTATAAGTTCCTGCTGTTACTGCAATATTGGCGCCATTAGGTTCAAGAGTTCCGTCTGCACCATCATCACCTAAGTTATTACCC
>JAGQZL010000445.1 GCA_020434915.1 Allomuricauda sp.
ATTATAAAAAAAAGTATGCCTAAAAATCTTTTCACAAAAGAAAACTTTAATCAAATTCACTTTAAAGTTACACATTTAAGAAGGCTTTGTAAAGTTTTTAAAGTGATTTAATAAAAATTTAACCTGTTATTTGGCAAATAACTGCCCAATATCTTTGAATGCTTTGAATTCCAATGCATTACCGGCAGGGTCAAGAAAAAACATGGTAGCCTGCTCCCCTACCTGACCTTCAAATCTAATGTAAGGTTCAATAACAAAATTGATGTTTTTTGCTTTTAACTTTTCAGCAAATTCGTGAAAAGTATTCCATTCTAACACCACTCCATAATGTGGCACAGGCACATTTTTACCATCAACAGGATTGGTATGCAACTCCCCTTCAGATTTAGGTTTATAATGTATAACTACCTGATGCCCAAATAGGTTAAAATCTACCCAAAGGTCACTACTTCTACCTTCTTCGCATCCTAAAACATCATTATAAAACGTCCTACACTCTTCCAAATTATGGACAGGTATGGCTACATGAAATGGTTGTATATTCATTCTTCTCTATTTACTAAATCAATTGAAAATGCAGGTGTACAAACTGAGATGTACTCACATGGTTCATTAAAAGGGTTTGAATACTGCAC
>JAGQZL010000446.1 GCA_020434915.1 Allomuricauda sp.
CTCCGGTTTGCTCAATAATACCTTTAATTACTTTCCCACCGGCACCAATAATCTCTTTAACCTTTTCAGGTTTGACTTTGATCTTTTCGATGCGAGGGGCATATTCGGAGACTTGACCACGAGGCTCTTTAATAACCTCTTCCATTTTATCCAAAATATGATTTCGGCCTTCATGGGCCTGATTCAGAGCTTGCTCCATGATATCAAAGGTGATGCTATCGATTTTAATATCCATTTGCAGAGCTGTAATACCGCTTCTCGTGCCAGCAACTTTAAAGTCCATATCTCCCAAGTGATCTTCATCACCCAAGATATCAGAAAGAACTGCGACCTTATCGCCCTCTTTAATGAGGCCCATAGCAATACCTGCCACATTCCCCTGGATGGGAACACCACCGTCTAAAAGGGAGAGAGTCCCAGAACAAACTGTCCCCATAGACGACGAACCATTGGACTCTAAGACTTCACTGACAAAACGAATCGTATATGGAAAGTCTTCATGTTTTGGGAGAACAGCTTTAAGTGCTCTTTCAGCCAAATTACCATGCCCAATTTCGCGGCGACTTTGCCCACCAAATCGTCCTGTCTCACCCACACAGTAAGGAGGAAAGTTATAATGAAGCATAAACTTCT
>JAGQZL010000447.1 GCA_020434915.1 Allomuricauda sp.
AACCTCTTCAGGTTTTAAAAACACATCAACTCTAGGCTTTTCTCCTTCAGCGGCTTCTTTAATTTCCATTGAAACTACTTTTGCTGGACTTAATGCTCTGGCAATAAATATTTTATCATTTTTAGTGAAATTGATAACGTCTATGTTTTCGTTACCTAATTCACGTACAATTCCGTGGATTCTAGAACCCTTCATCCCTACACAAGCACCAACAGGGTCAATTCTATCATCATAAGAATCAACGGCGATTTTAGCTTTTTCACCAGGAATTCTGGCAACTCTTTCTATAGTGATCAAACCATCAAAAACCTCAGGAATTTCTTGTTCAAATAATTTAACCAAAAATTCTGGAGCTGTTCTAGACATGATGATGGTAGGCTTATTGCCTTTAAGCTCTACCTGCTTTATGATACCTCTAACGGTTTCTCCTTTTCTAAAATAATCAGATTTTATTTGTTCACTTTTAGGGAGAACTACTTCATTACCTTCGTCGTCCAATAAAATTACGGCATTGTGTCTAATATGATGAACCTCTGCGCTGTAAATTTCTCCTTCTAAATCTTTAAATTGCTTGAAGACATTGGTGTTATCATGCTCATGTATTTTAGAGATAAGATTTTGTCTCAAC
>JAGQZL010000448.1 GCA_020434915.1 Allomuricauda sp.
GTTGGGCCATAAAGCTTGTGGCCAGAAAAGGCGTAGAAGTCTGCATCGAGATCTTGCACATCTATCATGAGATGAGGCGCTGCTTGGGCGCCATCAATGAGAACTTTTGCACCTGCTTGGTGAGCAAGGCTGATGACTTCTTTTACTGGATTGATCGTTCCTGTTGCATTGGCAATATGAGCGAGGCTTACAAGTTTCGTTTTATGAGTGAGGAGATCTTTAAAAGCGTCGAGATTGAGCTCGGCAGTGTCAGTGATAGGAGTGACTTTTAAGACGGTTTTATACATGTCACAAACGATTTGCCAAGGAACAATATTGGAATGGTGCTCCATTTCAGAAATGAGGATTTCATCTCCTTCTTTTAAAAAGGCGCGCGCAAAAGAGTGGGCAACAAGATTGATTGATTCGGTCGTGCCACGAGTAAAGATAATTTCTTCTTCACGGGGAGCGTTGATAAAGTTTTGCACTTTCGTGCGCACTTCGGAGTACATTTCAGTTGAGCGTGCTGCGATTTCATAGATGGCCCTGTGAACTGTTCCATACTCTTCGCGATAAAACCGGTTGATCGTCTCGATAACACTACTTGGTTTTTGCGCGGTTGCAGCGGTGTCGAGATAAATGAG
>JAGQZL010000449.1 GCA_020434915.1 Allomuricauda sp.
CTTGGCAGGATGATCTTCTTCTTATTTTTCTGAATAAAATACTCTTCTCGGTTTATAATTAGATCACCTACAGTTGTATGGGAGGCAACTTCTTCACTATCTTCTTTAAGACGTCTTAATAATGATTTTACTTTACTAACCAGAACTTTTGGTTTAACAGGCTTGGTAATATAATCATCAGCTCCGGCGTCAAAACCGGCTACTTGAGAGTAGTCTTCGCCTCTGGCAGTAAAAAAGGCAATAATTACTTCGGAAAGTTCATCAATTTCCCTAATTTTTTCACAAGCTTCAATACCATCCATCTCAGGCATCATCACGTCAAGTAAAATAAGATGAGGTTTGAGCTCGGATGCTTTTTCAACGGCTTCAACGCCATTAGAGGCTGTAAATATTTGATAACCTTCGTTTTCTAAGTTGTAGCCAACAATTTCGAGGATATCGGGTTCATCGTCCACTAATAAGATTTTAATGTCTTTATTCTTCATTTTATGACTTTGATTATTCAAAAATAATTATTTTATAAACTTAACAATCATTTAACGTTGAGATATTAAGTTAACATTAATTTTTATTTAAAACATAATATTCAGATAATCAGGAATATAAA
>JAGQZL010000044.1 GCA_020434915.1 Allomuricauda sp.
GACCACCGCTTTTTCATATTCCCCGTCATTGAAGTACTGTTTGGCCAAAAAATCTTCTTGGGCCAAGGCCAAAAATTGGAACAGGAGGAACGATATCAGAAATAAAAGATGGCGCAATCGCGTGTTTTATTTCAAATATAACGTAGAAAAACGGGTGATTCTGTTAAGTGAATCCAAATAATGGCTGAAAACCCTAGTCGATGAGTTCGAATCCACAGTAAGGAACCAACACTTCTGGGATTTTGATGCCTTCCTCGGTTTGATAATTTTCCAAAATGCCGGCCAACACCCTGGGCAATGCCAAAGAGCTTCCATTCAAGGTATGGGCCAATTGGCTTTTACCATTTTCATCCTTGTAACGCAATTTTAATCGGTTGGCCTGAAAAGTCTCAAAATTGGAAACGGAACTGATTTCCAACCAACGGTCCTGAGCAGTGGAAAACACTTCAAAGTCATAGGTTAGGGCAGAGGTAAAGCCCAAATCGCCTCCACAAAGCCGTAGAATGCGGTAGGGTAACTTCAACTCGCGAAGAATGTTTTTCACGTGTTCCACCATTTCATCCAAAGCTTGGTAAGAATTGTTGGGATGCTCCATGCGTACAATCTCTACCTTGTCAAATTGGTGCAAACGGTTCAATCCACGAACATGGGCCCCATAGCTTCCGGCCTCCCTTCTAAAACATGGAGTGTAGCCGGTATATTTGATAGGGAAATCACTTTCAGCCAAAATATCGTCTCGGTGCAAGTTGGTCACGGGTACTTCAGCTGTTGGGATTAAATATAAGTCATCCGCTTGCACATGGTACATTTGGCCTTCCTTGTCTGGCAATTGTCCCGTTCCGTATCCAGATGCTTCGTTCACCATGTGTGGTACCTGCATTTCAGTGTAACCGGCCGCGGTGTTCTTGTCCAAGAAATAGGAAATTAAGGCACGTTGTAATCGGGCACCTTTTCCTTTGTAAACAGGAAATCCGGCACCGGTGATTTTTACGCCCAGTTCAAAATCGATGATGTCGTATTTTTTAGCTAGTTCCCAATGTGGTTGTGCACCTTCAAAAAGGGCGGGGATGTCACCTTCACGGAAAACTTCCTCGTTGTCCGCATCGGAATTCCCTGCGGGTACGGATTCGTGGGGCACATTGGGAATCAGATACAGTGCCTCCTGTAATTCCGCTGAGGTGCTGTTCAGGTCATCTCCCAACTGTTTGGAAGCCTCTTTCAAGCCTGCTGTTTTTTCTTTTAGGTCATTGGCTTCTTGGGCTTTTCCGGATTTGAAAAGGATACCGATTTCTTTGGAAAGCTTATTGGATTCGGCCAAGGTGGCATCCAACTCGGTTTGGATGGAACGTCTTTTCTCGTCCAGTTCCAAAACCTTTGATATCATGGGTGCTGCATCTATATTTCGCTTTTTTAAAGCGGTGATGATACTTTCCTTGTTTTCCCGAATGGTGTGTAATTGAAGCATGGCCTTGTTTTGAGCCGCAAATTTAATTCAATCTGAAGAAGTGCCCAACTATTATTGATCGGGAGATGGGAGAATCCAATCATGGTGGGCAAAATGGTTCCAGGAAACGCTGGCCAGATCCACCTCAGGGTCTATGAAGGGTTGGTAGGCACCATTGTTCACCTTTACCCTGCTTTTTACAAAAACTTGGATATTTTCACCCTTTTCGGCATGCTCTTTTTTAAGGTGTTGGGCAAATTGCCAAGAAAAATCGGGGTAACAGGCCACCCTTTGTTGTTGTTTTTTGGTGAGGTGATCGTTTAGGTTGATCTTGGTAGACTTACCCGTTTCCGTATCCACCACACGGTAGCTAATGGACCCCGTGCGACTGCGGAGCATCATCCGCCAGCTCATCCGATGGCCTTCCTCCGTCCAAAGCACATCATCTTTAAAAAGATGGTGCCTCAATGGCAAGAAAATCTGGAGCATGAAGTAAACGCCCAGTGCCATGACGGTCCAATTTTTTGTTTTGGGTACGTCCGAAGTGTTGTCAATGACGATGGTTTTGGTTTTGAGAAAAATGTTTCGGATGGTCTGTGGCTCAAAAAAGAAAACCGTGAATGCCAAGGAGAGGTACGGAAAAATACCAATCTGGAATACAATACTATTGAACAGGTGGAAGAATATGGAGATGACAAAGGCGATTTTCCGGGTAGGTTTCCACAGCAGCGCAGGCACAATAAGCAAATCGAAAAAAATGCCGAAAAATGCCACGATCTTGTGTACCCACTTCTGTTGAAGAAACTCTCCAATCAAAAAATAGTCCTTTTTGGATTCCATCAGAATTTCGATGATGCTGAAATCCAACCAATCTGCATACAGTTTTGCCATGGAAGCATAGGTGTAAACGATGAACAGTTGTAAAATAATAGTCCAACGCACCCAATTGTACATGGTATGTGATCTGATTGTTGGGTTCATTCTGGCATCAAGGGAGGCATCTTTGTGGGCTGGCAAAAATGCCATGATGAACGACAACAGCATCAACAAGTAATAGTGGTTGTTGTAGGAGGTCTTCTGCATGAGGTAGACCCCGGTCCACATCAGAGCAAATGCAAGGGAACTGAATCGGTATTTATAGCCGAAGGCAATCAATAGACCTAGAGTACCCATGATGGCAAAATAGATATACATGCCATTGCCAGGAAGTGGTTGCAGCCACTCAAAGCCAATAAAGGTGAAGGTGAACTTGGGTTCTATCAATGTGCGCCTTACCCAGCCTGTGGCAATGGCCCCGTAACATTCTGCACTCACCAAAAGCCCATAGAAAATGCGAAAGACCACCAATTGGGCATTGTCGATCTTTTTAAAAAGGAATGGGCTGGACATTTATTTGGAGATTAGATCCAAAGAATGGGTCTTGTCCTTTTTCAATTGTTCCTTAAGTTCTTCAATGGAGTTGAACTTATACTCGTCCCTGATTCGGTGCAATAAGTGCACCTGAATTTTTCTGTTGTAGAGATCCCCTTCAAAATCAAAGAAGTTGACCTCGATGCTTTTTTGGGTTCCATCCACCGTGGGGTTGAACCCGATGTTCATCATTCCAAAATATTCGTTGCCCTCAATGGTGCTCTTCACCACATAGGCACCGGTTTTGGGAATCAGTTTGTATGTCTCGGCAATGTGAAGATTGGCGGTAGGAAAACCAAATTCCCTTCCCAATCCTTTTCCTTTTTTGATGGTCCCCGTGAGCATGTAGGCATAGCTTAAATAGCTATTGGCCGTTGCAACATCTCCTTCCAGCAAGGCATTTCGGATTTTGGTGGAACTGACAGAAACATCATCGATTTCTTGGGCGGGAATTTCCTCCACCTCAAAATCCAGGGTGTTGCCAAAAGCCATCAAGTCTTGAATATTGGCATTTCGGTTTCTTCCAAATCGATGATCATACCCAATGATGACCTTTTTCACCTTTAGGCCGTTCACCAAGACATCCCGGACAAACTCAGTGGCGGAAAGTCTGGAAAATTCCTTGGTAAACGGGTGGACAATGAGGTAGTCCAGCCCAAGGGTTTCCAGAATCTGCTTTTTTTCCTCCAGGGTATTCAACAGCTTTATGTCCACATCTTTCTGGAGTACCATGCGCGGATGCGGGAAAAAAGTAAGTACCGTGGATTTTAGCCCGGTATTTTTGGCATTGTTTATGAGGCGTTCCAGTATTTTACGGTGCCCAATGTGCACACCATCAAAAGTGCCAATGGTGATTACTGTTTGAAATGGAATGTCCTTAAAATGAGAAATGTTCTGGATTGTTTCCAACGGCTCAAGAAATAAAAAAGGCTTACATTTGAATCTGTACTATGCCCAAAATATGTATGAAAGCTAAATTACATCTTGTTTTTTCAATAACCATATTTTTTAGCTGCTTTTGCATTTATGCACAGCAGGGATATTGGAAACCTATTCCCAGACAATCCAACTTTAAAAGCGCCTCTATTCCCGATATTTCCATGGCCAAGGCGGTTTTTTCGTTGGATAATACTGTCTTTAGTGGCGAAATGAAATCAGTGCGAACCTCCAAAGGGGGCAAACAAGTAGTTTACTTGCCTGATGGAGAGGGGAATGTTATTCCATTTACATTACAGGAAACCCCGGTAATGCATCCAGATTTGGCCAAAAAATATCCAAATATCAAATCCTATTCCGGAATAAGTTCCGATGGTAAATACAAGATTAAACTGAGCAGTTCGCATAAGGGATTGGAAAGTATGGTGGTCAACCTTCAAAACCACAAGCAAACCTTCATGGAGCCCATTTCCAATAAATCCAATACCTACGTTTTGTATGATAAGGGAGCCGGGAATTCTTCAAAGGATGATTTTATCTGCGAGACCGAGAAAGCCGTTCTGAGCACTTCCAAAACGATTACACCTTTGGTGGACGAGCAGTTATTGCGCAAGTTCCGTATTGCGGTTTCCGTGACCGGTGAGTATACCGAGGGACAAGGAGGCACGGTGGTAGATGCATTGGCTGCCATAAATGCGACCATTACACGAATCAATGAAGTTTATGAAACGGACTTGGGGGTTACCTTGGAGCTTATTGCCAATAATGACCTTTTGATTTTTACCGATCCGGACACGGACCCCTATGGCACCAGCCTCAATTCGCAAGTGCAGGCGACCATTACCTCCATTATTGGGGAAGAGAACTATGATGTGGGACACCTTTTTCATCAAGTTCCCGAAGGACAGGATAATGGAAATGCGGGGTTTATTGGCGCGGTGTGTATAGATGGTAGAAAAGGAAGTGCTTTTTCCGCTTCTTCATCCCCACAGGGAGATACTTTTGACCTAGATTATGTGGCCCACGAGTTGGGGCATCAATTTGGGGCCAATCATACATGGTCC
The DNA here is from genome assembly GCA_020434915.1 of Allomuricauda sp. Classification (GTDB taxonomy): domain Bacteria; phylum Bacteroidota; class Bacteroidia; order Flavobacteriales; family Flavobacteriaceae; genus Flagellimonas. Next base: position 4,855 of record JAGQZL010000044.1, read on the forward strand.
TTTGAATCTGAAGGTACCGGAGTGCAGGCAGAGCCAGCGAGTGGTACCACCATCATGGGATATGCAGGGATAACAGGAGCAAACAATGTGGCTGCCAATGGGGACGATTATTACCATTATTACAGCATTCTGCAGATTTCAGAATACCTGCAGACCGTTTCCTGTGCTCAGACCACATCCTTGGTCAATTTGCCACCCGTACTAACACCGGTAGGGAATTATGTTATCCCAAAGGGAACCGCTTTTGTTTTGGAAGGTATTGCCTCTGACCCTGATGTGGGGGATGTGCTTACCTATACTTGGGAACAAATAGACAATGGGGTAATCACTGCTGACAGTTTTGGGCCAACCAATCCAGTGGGGGCCAATTTTAGATCCTTGCCGCCCAGTACCGACACCAAACGTTATTTTCCAAAGTTGTCCGAAGTGGCCCAAGGCAATTTGATTCAGACCGATCCCACGATAGGGGAAGCTTGGGAAACTGTTTCCGAGGTAGAGCGGAACATGAACTTTGCCTTTACTGTTAGGGATAATGCCTTAGGTGGCGGTCAGGTTATTTCTGATTTGCTCAATGTGAAGGTCATAAAGGCCGCAGGACCATTTCAAGTGACTTCCCAAAGTTCCACAGAGGTGTACCAGGGAGGTTCCATTCAAACAATAACTTGGGATGTGGCCAATACCGATGTCTTGCCCATTAACGCAAAGAGCGTGGATATTTTCCTTTCCTTGGATGGAGGGTTGAGCTTTCCCATTACCTTGGCGGAAGATATATTGAATGATGGGTCCGAAGAAGTACTTCTGCCTGGCGATGCGACCACTACGGCCCGCGTTATGGTAAAAGCCAGTGACAATATTTTCTTTGCGATGAATGCATCGGATTTTACCATCGAGGAATCGCAGGTGGTCTTAAATTTTGATACCATTAATTTTGAAGTTTGTCAACCGGACGACCTTGTTGTTCCTTTTATTTATGAAACTTATGGTGCATTTGGTGAAACCTCCACTTTTTCCGCAGATGTCCCAGCGGGATTGACTGCGAATTTTTCGCCCACAAATGCAACTACGGATGCTACTGCGGTAACCCTTACATTGTCCAATACCAATGCAGTGGCTGCCGGGGTGTATGACATTACAGTAACTTCCACGTCTACTTCGGTGACCAAAAGTGTGGTGTTGTCCGTGAGTATCCAAGATGGTACTTTTTCCGATGTGGCGTTGGTATCGCCCAGCAATGCCCAAACAGGTGTTTCATTGGATGCCCAACTGACATGGGAAGAAAATCCTCTGTATACCAATTATGATGTTGAGGTAGCAACGGATGCTGGTTTCACCAATGTGGTGGAAACTGCTTCCGGCCCCTTTAATTTTTACAAGACCGCTACCCTGTTGCAACAAACGCAATATTTTTGGAGGGTGCGGCCAAACAATGGCTGTGGAACAGGAACTTTTGGAACCCCTTTCAGTTTTACAACTTCCCAAGTGGATTGTAAAAATGTACAGCCCACGGACCTTCCCATTACCATTTCGTCCTCAGGAACACCGACAATAACCACTTCTGTCACCTTTTTTGAAGATTTGCCTGTTTCCGATGTGAACGTGAACATGGAATTGGAACATACCTATTTGTCTGACTTGGTCATCACGCTGATTTCTCCTGAAGGGACACGGGTAACGCTGATTTCCAATACATGTGGCGAGTTGACGAACATCAATGCGGTGTTTGATGATGATGGTGATCCCATTGCCTGCTCCGGAGATCCCGCCATATCGGGAACCGTTAGCCCTTTGGGCTCATTGGCATCTTTGAAAGGTGAATCTACGTTGGGAGAATGGATTTTGGAAGTTCGGGATGTGGCCAACAGTGATGGTGGGGCCTTGGTAGATTTTTCATTGGATATATGTGTGGAGGGCAGCTACAGGCCCGATGCGGATGCGGATGGTGTTTTTGATGATGGGGACGATCTATGTTTGGGAACACCACAAGGGGTTGAGGTAACTGCAGATGGTTGCCCAGTGTACCGATTTGCCGCTAACAATTTTGAAATAGAAATTTTGAGTGAAACGTGTAGAAGTAGCAATAACGGATCCATAACCGTGACACCCACAGATACGTCCCTTACCTATACTGGGGTTTTAACAGGTGGAAGTGGGACTGTCAACCAGGATTTTTCAAGTGCCTTTACCTTTGGCGATTTGACGGCTGGCGAATATACCCTGTGCATTACCGGAACAGATGGAGCGGTTACCTATGAAGAGGTTTGTTTTAATATATTGATTACGCAGCCAGATGAACTGGATATCAATGCAATGGTACAGTCCGGTTTGTTGAGCTTGGATTTGAGCGGTGCCTCTTTGTACAATGTGGAGCTGAATGGTTTAGTGACCCAAACATCGGAAAGCAAACTACAAATCCCCCTAAAGGAAGGATTAAACACGCTGCGTGTTTATTCCAATCTGCCTTGTCAAGGAGTAGTGGAAAAGACCTTGTTCTATTCCACACGCCCTATCTTATCGCCTAATCCTGTAGATTCTACCACGGAAGTGTATTTGGGTGGATTTGAGGGAACAGTGGGCATTGAGATATTTTCTTCCAATGGAAGTCTGGTCTTCAGTGATTCCAAATCTGCCACAGGGGGCGATTTGGAAATGGATCTTTCCTTTTTGAGAAAAGGCATATACTATTTACGATTGGAAAAAAACTGGGTAAAGGAAACTTTTAAATTTATCAAACGATGATTCGGAAATTGCTCATAACAAGTATGGCGGTATTGATGATGGCCTGTGGGGGGAAAGATGCACCACCTGCGCCCGAAAGTGCCCTGTTGGTGTTTCCTGAGGAAAATTCGGAATGTACCACGGGAACCAGTTTGAACGATTCCCAAAGCCAAGTGACTTTTCGTTGGAATGCTTCTAAAAATACGGACCGTTATACCGTTACCGTGGTCAACCTGGAGACCAATTCGTCACAGAACATTTCCACCGTATCAACTTCGGCCAATATATCCATTGCCAAGGGAGCTCCATTTTCTTGGTTTGTCACATCGCGCAACAATGATTCTGAGGAGTCGGCCACTAGTGAGACATGGTTGTTTTATAATGCGGGAACCGAAACCACGTACGCTCCGTTTCCGGTTCAATTGGTATATCCGGAGTCCGGTTCAACCGTCCAAAAGGATATTGCCAATGAGGTGGTCCTGGAATGGTCTGGGGCAGATGTGGACAATGATATTGAAACATTCGAGGTCTACTTTTCAGAGACCACCCCACCAACAACCTTGGTTGGAACAAATGCTGCCTTTAATATGGAGCTGGCAGTAAGTGTGGAATCCGGCACTGTCTATTATTGGAAAGTGATCACAACGGATTCGGAAGGGAATACTTCGGACTCAGGAGTGTTTGATTTTAGGGTGTATTAGACCTATTTGCCATTGAATTGGTTCATGGTATTTTTTACTCCCGCAAACACAAAAGAGCGGACAAGCTCCGTAGCTATCTTTAACCGTGCGGGCAGTGCTTTGTTCTCTTCGTCATTCCATTGTCCCAAAACATAGTCTACCTGTCGTCCTTTACCAAAATCCGACCCTACACCAAACCTAAAGCGGTTGTATTGTGAGGTCTGAAGAACATTTTGTACATCTTTCAAACCATTATGCCCACCATCGCTTCCTTTGGTCTTTACCCGAAGAGTGCCGAAGGGAAGATTGATATCGTCGGTAATGATGAGGATATTGTCCAACGGGATGTTTTCCTTTTCCATCCAATATTTAACGGCTTTACCGCTTAGGTTCATATAGGTGGAAGGTTTGAGGCATAGAACACTTTTCCCTTTATGTTTAAAGGAGCCAACAGCACCAAGTTTGGCACTTTCAAAAGTGAAGGTCTCCTCTTCGGCCAAAAAATCCAAGACCTTGAAGCCTATGTTGTGACGGGTTTCTTCATATTCGGCACCAATATTACCTAAGCCAACGATCAAGAATTTTTTCATGGGGTCTGTTTCTTGTATAACCTGTTTGGGTCGACGAAAAAGTTTTTGGATAAAATGGTACATCCGTTTGATCGACAATTAGTGAAAATAAAAAAGCATCCCAAATTTTTATAGAGACAAAAATAGGGATGCTTTTGTTATGCTGTCTGAAATTTATTCAGTGGCTTCGGAAGCTTCAGTTGCTTCGGCAGCAGCCTCGGCACCTTCAGCACCTTCCTCTTCTTCGTCTTCAGAATCATCGGCAACGGATGTTCTGGATGCTTTCACCTGAACAATAGCTGTGCTATCTGGGTGCAAAATGGTATAGTTGTCGTTCAAAATGGTCTCAACCGCAATGGTTCCTCCAATTCTAAGTTTGGAAATATCCACCGTGATAAAATCCGGAAGCAACTCAGGCAATGCCTTGATGGAAAGCTTTCTTTTTCTGAAAAGCAATCTACCACCGTTACGTACACCGGGTGAATTACCTTCCAAGTGAACAGGGATATCCATGGTAACAGGCTTGTCCTTGAACAATTGGTAGAAATCCACGTGGAGGATTTTGTCGGTTATTGGGTGAAATTGGATATCCTGCAATACAGCTTCCAATTTTTGGCCATTTTCCAATTCAATCACAGCTGTGTGTGCGTTTGGAGTGTATACCAAATTTTTAAATTCTAGCTCATCTGCTGAAAAGTGAATTGGTTTATCCCCTCCGTAAAGCACGCAAGGGACCTTTCCAGCATTACGTAAGGCCTTGGTAGATACCTTGCCCACGCTTTCTCTTTGGGATCCTTTGATTGTAATTGACTTCATAATTTCTAGTAACTATTTAAATTTAATTCTAAACTTTTGGTTCGAAGTATTTCCGTTGGCTGCTGGGCTACATCAAAAACTTCGAGGATATTGAGGTGTTGTGGTGCACGCGGTGCATCACATCGGCAAATAAATCCGCACAACTCAATACCTTTATTTTATTCTGGTTATGATCGATCGGAATGGAATCTGTTATGATCAATTCCGTCAACTTTGATTTTTCTATTTTTTCATAGGCATTGCCAGAAAGCAAACCATGGGTGGTTACGGCACGTACGCTGATGGCTCCTCGCTCCATCATCAAGTCGGCCGCTTTGGTAAGCGTTCCTGCTGTGTCCACCATATCATCCACCAAAACCACATTTTTCCCTTCCACGTCACCGATCAACTCCATGTGTGAAATCACATTGGCCTTGGCCCGTTGTTTGTAACAGATGACCACATCGCACTCCAATGCCTTGGAATAGGCATAGGCCCTTTTGGATCCTCCCATATCAGGCGATGCAATGCAAAGATTATCTAGGTTCAAGCCTTTTAGGTAAGGCAAGAATAGCGTGGATGCAAATAGGTGGTCCACCGGTTTTTCAAAAAATCCTTGGATTTGGTCGGCGTGCAAATCCATGGTGATGATCCTAGTGGCACCAGCCGTTTCCAGCATTTTGGCCACCAATTTGGCGGCAATTGGAACACGCGGTTTATCCTTCCTATCTTGTCTAGCCCACCCAAAATAAGGCATCACTGCGGTAATGTGTCTTGCAGAGGCTCTTTTGGCGGCGTCCAACATCAACAGCATTTCCATCAAATTTTCCGAACTTGGATTGGTGGATCCAATGATAAAAATCCGTGCGCCGCGAATGGATTCCTCGAAAGAAGGCTGGAATTCCCCATCGCTGTAGCGGGAGAATTGTACCTTCCCCAATTCGGCACCGTACGAAGCTGCGATTTTCTCGCCTAGCACTGTACTTTGGGAGCACGCAAAAATTTTGGGTTCGGGAACTTGATAGGCCATTGCAATCTCTTGTTAGCTAGCTTTTTAAATCACTGTTTTCTAAGGAGGTGCAAATTTAAAAATTAATTCGGGTTGCTAAAGTATAAATCGAAGTATTTTTTGGTTGGATATAAAAATATTTTGTTAGCTTTGCAGTCGCATTTTGAAAATGCCATGATGCCTTGGTGGCGGAATTGGTAGACGCGCTGGATTCAAAATCCAGTGATAGCAATATCGTGTGGGTTCGATTCCCACCCAAGGTACGAAAAAGGCCGAGACTTGATCTCGGCCTTTTTTATTTTCTTAAACCCTAGATCTAAAGTGAATTTTGCTCAATATATTCCTGAAACTTTGCTTTGTGCTGCTCGGAAACGGTAATCTGGGTGTGGTTGATGGTGATCAGGTTGCGTTCCACTTCCTCAATGTGTGGAAGGGCCACAATAAAGGAACGGTTTACCCGCATAAATTGCCCTTCGGGAAGTTGTTCTTCCAATGATTTTAAGGTCATCAGTGTCAAAATGGCGCTTGGGTTGTCCTTGATCCATATCTTCACATAGTCTTTCAAACCTTCAATGTAAAGGATGTTGTCCAGTTCAATTTTCAATTGTTTGTACCCTGATTTTACAAAAAGTGATTCGTTTTTGGACTCTTTGGACTGCGAAGTAGGTTTGGAGGGTGTAATTCTGTTATGTGCCTTTTGCGCCGCATTCAAGAATTCCGCATAGTCAAAAGGTTTCAACAGATAATCCACGGCATCCACCCGAAAACCCTCCAAGGCATATTGGTCAAAGGCAGTGGTAAAGATCACCTTTGCCTTGTCCTTGATGATTTTTGACAGTTCCATTCCGCTCAAATCAGGCATTTGAATGTCCAGAAACAATAGATCCACCGGATTTTCATTAAAATGCTCCAAGGCTTCAATGGCGTTGGAAAATGACTTCTTGAGTTCCAAAAAGGGTGTTTTTTCAATATAACTCTCCAACAATTTGAGGGCCATAGGCTCGTCATCAACAGCAAAACAGGTCAGTGTGCGCTTACTCATGGCTTATCCGTTTAATGGTATTTCCACCGTTATAAAAAATTGACCTCCTTGTGTCTTCGTTGCGAAGGAATGTTTATTGGGGTACAGCAGCTCCAATCGTTCTTTTAAGTTGCGAAGGCCGATTCCAGAACCGCTTTGGTCGGTATGGGTTTTGGGAAAATCGGTGTTCTCCCCTTTAAAAATGAGTTTTTCATTGCCCTCCAAAGAGAGTGAAAAGGAAATTTTGCTCTCTTCTTGAGCGGACACTCCGTGTTTGAATGCATTTTCAATCAAGGAAATAAATAGGAGGGGAGGAACTTCCACCGAAGGGTCAACTTTTGGAAAATCATATTCCACGGAAGTTTTGTCCGTCAACCGGAGTTTGCCCAACTCAATGTATTTCACCATAAAATCGATTTCCTTGGCCAACGGTACTTTTTCCACATGGGTGTCGTACAACAAATAACGCATGAGTTTGCCTAAACTGTGGATGGTAGACTTGGCTTCCTCAGGGGAAATATCGACCAACGCATAAATATTGTTCAACGAATTGAAGAAGAAATGACATCGCAATTGGTATTGCAAATGCTGCAGATCTGCTTTCAGTTGCTGATGCGCCACTTCCTTTTTTTCCGTTTCCGTTTTAATGAGTCGCTCCATGGCACGCAATGCCACAGCCCAAACAATGGGGACCAAAAAAGAAAGGGTCTGCACATAGTAGACCATGGTTCTTGGGGGTCCATTTCCATCACCGCGTTGGGGTCTAGGAAAGAAAGACTCGGTAAACCACTCCCGTAACCCGATCATGGCTATGACCACTAGGATATTGATGCCAATGAAGAACAAAATCCGTTTGGAGAAGAACAATTTATCGGCCCAAAAAAGGTAATTGAGGTAAAAGACTACCATGTATAAAAACAGGGGCGTCCAAGAAAAGGCAACCACATGTTTAAAGGCTTGGTCCGTATCGTAGCTCAACAAATAGGGGAAGCAGAACAAAACCACCCATACCATAACATGGAAGTAAACATTGCGCCGTTTGTTTTTTATTGCTTCCATGTCAGGTGGGTTTATTCATATCGTAATGCGGATATTGGATCCAAGGCCGATGCTTTTCTTGCGGGATACCAACCAAAGAAAATTCCTGTAACGGCACAGACCGCAAAGGAAATGATAACTGAAAAACTGGTGATGATGGTGGGCCAGCCCAACACACCTTGAATGAACAACGTGGCACCGAATCCCAAAAGCACCCCGATGATTCCGCCGGTTACGCTGATGAGTACTGCCTCGATCAGGAATTGCAGCAAAATATCGGCTCCTTTGGCTCCAACGGCCATTCTTAGGCCAATTTCCCGGGTTCGTTCCTTCACGGAAACATACATGATGTTCATGATTCCAATCCCGCCGATCAACAATGAGATACTGGCGATGGCTACCAAAAGTATGGTGAGCATTTCACTGGTGGAACTAAAAGTTGAAATAAGTTCATCCATGGAAAACACATTAAAATCATCATCGTCATTGCTGCCAATATGATGTTGTTCCCGCAAGATAGTGGATATTTCATCAACGGCCGCTTCTGCCTGTTCCTCACTAATGGCAGAGGCTACAATGGATTGGATGTAATCTATGGCCAGAATCCGTTTTTGGACCGTGGTGTAGGGGGCAATAATAATGTCGTCCTGATCTTGTCCAAAATTGCTTTCCCCTTTTTCTTCCAAAACACCAATAATCTTAAAGGGTATACTGTTGAAACGGATCATTTTACCAATAGGGTCTTCCCCGTTTGTAAATAGATTTTCCACCACGGTTTGACCTACCACGGCTACTTTGGATGCAGATTTTACCTCTGCGTTGGTGAACATGCTACCTTCGGTAAGCTCCCAGATCTTAATGTCCAGATATTCGGGGTTGACCCCATATAAGGTGGTGGGCCAGTTGTTGGCGCCATTGATGGCTTGTCCACTACCGTTCACTTGGGGGGTTACATAGGACAGCAATGTTGCATTGGTTTTTAAAGCCTCGTAATCTTCCAATTTCAAGGACTGCATTTCGCTACCT
>JAGQZL010000450.1 GCA_020434915.1 Allomuricauda sp.
TCATTAATCATCCCTTGCAGTCCCAACTCCCGTCCATCATCAGGTGAATAAATACGGGTAATCCCATAAGCCATCAAGTCTTTGATTTCCTCTGGCAAAATCACGCCGCCGCCGCCGCCAAATATCTTGATGTGTCCAGCTCCTTTTTCTTTTAAAAGGTCGTACATATACTTGAAATACTCATTATGCCCTCCTTGATAAGAGGTCATGGCAATGGCATTGGCATCTTCCTGAATAGCGGTATTGACCACTTCCTCGACACTTCTGTCATGCCCCAAATGAATCACCTCAACACCGGTTGCCTGAATAATTCGACGCATAATATTGATAGCCGCATCGTGACCGTCAAATAATGACGCCGCTGTAACAATTCTTACATGATTTTTTGGATGGTAAGGCTGAACTTGTTTCATTCGCAAAAGACGTTGTTTTTAACGGACGCAAGTTACGGATTTTTCAGTTTTTCTTATATTCTATTGAATTTCTTTTAAGGACTTTTGTTTATAAATTATATCAAAACCTACTCCTCACGTTCTCAGTTTTAGATACTTTTGTAGGAGAATCTTTATTTTTTAAAATTACATTATAAATAGTTTCCTTATG
>JAGQZL010000451.1 GCA_020434915.1 Allomuricauda sp.
AAAACTTAAATATTTCCCGAAATCACTGAATTTCAGCCATAGTATCCATAGGTTTTTTATTATTTTTCCTATATTTTTCGTATTTTTGCACCGATTTTTAATCTAATACTAAGCAAATTATGTCTAATACTGACAAAAAATTTTATAAAGAATATAAACAATTCAATCCTACAGAAATTGAACAATCCATCAATGCATTTTGGAAATCCAATGATATTTTTAAAAAAAGCATCACTCAAAGAAATGACAGTCCAAACTTCGTTTTTTATGAAGGTCCGCCGAGTGCAAATGGAATGCCTGGGATTCACCATGTGATGGCAAGAGCCATAAAAGATATTTTTTGTCGATTTAAAACGATTCAAGGATATAAAGTAAATAGAAAAGCAGGTTGGGACACACACGGCTTACCTATTGAGTTACAAGTAGAAAAATCATTAGGAATTACCAAAAAAGATATTGGAACAAAAATCTCTGTCGAGGATTACAATAAAGAGTGCCGCAAGGAAGTCATGAAATTTAAAGACAAATGGGATGAATTGACAGACAAAATAGGCTATTGGGTAGATTTAGATAATCCATACATCACTTATGAAAATGAATA
>JAGQZL010000452.1 GCA_020434915.1 Allomuricauda sp.
AGTTGCAGGGTATTGCCCGTGGAGAGAATCATGGCCCGTTCAATAACGTTTTCTAGTTCCCGAACGTTGCCTGTCCAGGAGTAGGCCTGCAGATCTCGCAAGACAGCCTGAGGAATGTGTTCGATGAGTTTGTTGAGCCGTTCCGCATGTTTGGCCAGAAAGAAACGAACCAGTGTCGGGATATCCTCAGTGCGGTCCCGTAAAGGTGGAATCTGAATGGGGAATACATTCAGCCGGTAATAGAGGTCTTCCCGGAAGGTTCCTTCTTCGACCATGTCGAGCAGGTTGCGATTCGTTGCGGCCAGCACGCGGGTATCGATGCGGATTGTCTGGCTGCTGCCGACCCGTTCGAGTTCCTGCTCCTGCAGGACCCGCAGTAGACGGGACTGGGCTGGCAGCGGCATTTCACCGATTTCGTCCAGAAAGATGGTACCGTTATCCGCCAGTTCAAACCGGCCAGCTCTCTGTTGTGTTGCTCCGGTGAAGGCACCGTGTTCATGGCCAAACAGTTCACTTTCCAGAAGCGATTCTGGAAGCGCTGCACAGTTCACCCGTACAAAGGCTCCATTGCTCCGTTTACTGTTTTTGTGAATGGCCCT
>JAGQZL010000453.1 GCA_020434915.1 Allomuricauda sp.
TTTAAAAATGGAGAGCGTTTTTGCTATAACATTCCGTTATTGACCTACTATTTTCCGTTAAAGGCATTCATGGTCATGCTGATGCCTGCCAACCCAAACGATTTAATAAGTTCCACAGATTTATCTAAACGTTCTTTAAGTTTTTCGTTTTCTTCGGCAGTCCATTTACCCAACACGTAATCAACCTGTTGCCCTTTGCTAAACACATCGCTTATACCAAACCGGAAACGGTTATATAAGGTGGTGTTTAATTTTTCCTGTATGTCTTTTAGTCCATTATGCCCGCCATCGCTTCCTTTGGTCTTTACGCGGATATTCCCAAATGGCAGATTCAAATCGTCGGTAATTACGAGCATATTTTCTAAAGGGATGTTTTCTTTTGTTAACCAATAAACAACGGCCTTTCCGCTTAAATTCATGTAGGTACTTGGTTTTAAGAATACAAAGGTTCTTCCTTTAAGTTTAAACGTAGCCAAATCACCCAATTTTTGGGTTTCAAATGTAAGATGTTCTTGTGCCGCAAAATGGTCCAATATTTTAAACCCTATATTGTGGCGCGTTTGTGCATATTGTTCGCCAATATTGCCCAACCCAACT
>JAGQZL010000454.1 GCA_020434915.1 Allomuricauda sp.
AAAATTCCCGATTTGAGCACCATGGAATTGCGCGTGTATGTAAGCGAAACGCAGTTGGCCAACATAAAAATAGGACAAAAAGTGATCGTGAAAATTGATGCCGAAAAGACGATGAAATCCTATGATGGCACAATTAGCTGGATTGCTTCGGAAGCTGAATTCACCCCTAAAATTATCCAAACCAAAGAAGAACGGGTGGCTCTGGTATATGCCGTGAAAGTCAATGTAAAAAATGACGGCAGTCTCAAAATTGGCATGCCCGCCGAAATGTGGTTAAACACGAACGAATGAGCCTAACGGTTTCAAACATATCAAAATCGTATAAAAACGTTAAGGCGTTGGAAAACATCTCATTTAAAGTGAATGAAGGCGAACTGTTTGGTTTAATTGGCCCTGATGGTGCTGGAAAAACCACGCTGTTCAGAATCTTGACCACGCTCCTATTTGCCGATGAAGGCACTGCCAGTGTTGGCTCTCTTGATGTTGTTGAGAATTACAAAGACATCAGGAAAAATATCGGCTACATGCCAGGCAGATTTTCATTATACCAAGATTTGACCGTGGAAGAAAACCTGAATTTCTTTGCC
>JAGQZL010000455.1 GCA_020434915.1 Allomuricauda sp.
GAACAAACCGGATTCCAAGAAAAAGTAATTTCTGAATCTAAGAATAAGAAGGTTGTACCTACTTTATTAATTAAAGATACTAAAGGTGAGGTTTTAAGATCATACAGTTTACCTGTAGGTGCTCACTTAATGGTTGATGATAATGAGAAGATCAATGCTGGTAAGATTTTGGTTAAAATACCAAGAAAATCTGGTAAAGCTGGTGATATCACCGGTGGTCTTCCAAGGGTAACCGAATTGTTCGAAGCCAGAGATCCTTCTAACCCTGCAATTGTTTCTGAAATTGATGGTGTGGTTTCTTTTGGTAAAATTAAGAGAGGTAATCGTGAAATTATTGTTGAGTCTAAATTAGGCGAAGAAAGAAAATATTTAGTAAAACTTTCTAACCAAATCTTAGTTCAAGAGAATGACTATATTAAAGCGGGTATGCCACTTTCTGATGGGGCTATTACACCAACTGATATTTTAACTATTAAAGGGCCTTCTGCCGTTCAGGAATACTTAGTGAATGAAATTCAGGAAGTATATCGTTTACAAGGTGTGAAGATCAATGATAAGCATTTTGAAGTGATTGTACGTCAGA
>JAGQZL010000456.1 GCA_020434915.1 Allomuricauda sp.
TCATCAATAAAAAGAATAGGATTTTTGGCGGTAAATAAGCCTCCGCTTTGCTTGGCTTTGTCAATTACATCTCTTACATCCTTTACACCTGAATTGATGGCGCTTAGCGTATAAAAAGGCCTTTTAGATTCATTCGCAATAATGTTTGCCAAAGTGGTTTTACCGGTTCCGGGAGGGCCCCATAAGATCAATGAAGGAATAATACCCTTTTTAATATGTTGCGTCAAAGCACCACTATTGCCAACCAAATGTTGCTGGCTAATATAATCTTCTAAAGATTTAGGCCGTATACGCTCCGCCAATGGTGTATTCATAATACAAAAGTAGTTAAAAGCTGACGTATTGATACAATTAAAATAAAATGATGACAATTTGTACGTTAAAATTGAAGTGGTTGGGTTTTTGTTTATCTTGTAGTGTGAATATTTTGGACGAACATAAACAATTCAAATTTTCTGCGGCAACAATAGGAATTCCTCTATATACAGTTTTACTGTTGTGGATCATCTTTTGGATAGAGATTAAATTTGATTTTTATTTTTCAAAATATGGTTTGTATCCCAGAACTTTTACAGGACTTA
>JAGQZL010000457.1 GCA_020434915.1 Allomuricauda sp.
TTTTACCACTTCCCTGCAACCCTGACATTAAGATAATGCTAGGTGCGCCACTTAAATTGATTCCGGCCGTATCACCTCCCATCAATTGAGTAAGTTCATCTTTAACAATCTTTACCATTAATTGACCCGGTTGTAATGTGGTCAATACATTCTGCCCCAGTGCTTTTTCCTTAACGGAGTTGGTAAAATCTTTGGCTATTTTAAAGTTCACGTCGGCATCCAATAAGGCACGACGAACTTCTTTTAGGGTTTCTGCAACGTTAACTTCGGTAATGCTTCCGTGCCCTTTAAGCACGTGAAGGGCTTTATCCAGTTTTTCGCTTAAATTATCAAACATATATCTACTTACCTTTTAAGAAGGGCAAAGATACAAATTGAAGTGCGAGTGACAAAGTGTAACGATTCATTAATTGAGTGTACTAATCAATTATGTTAGGAGGTTTTGGAAGTATTCAGGGCATGATAATTTCTTTACGTAATAACAAACAATTATTGCGAAAGAAAAGTATGTTTAAAAAAGATCGTTCTTTTCTTCAAAAAGATGAATTACAATATCATGCTATTGATAGTGGAATTAAAGT
>JAGQZL010000458.1 GCA_020434915.1 Allomuricauda sp.
GTAACCAGGTTCCAAAGGGCGAAATTCAAATTTCCCTTCGAAATCGGTTGAATTAATCATGATAACCTTATCAGGCTTTTGAAAACTAAATACTGCCATAATTTTTTCTTCGTTTTAATTGTTATTTAGTTGCGCGGTTTATTAGTTTGAAGAATACTAAAAACCCTTTGGCTAAATACCAATATCATTAATTTATTATTTAGAATATAATTCGACGATGAACTGCTCGTTGATGTTTTCCGGAATTTGGATTCTTTGAGGTACAGAAACATAAGTACCTTCCTTTTTATCGGCATTCCAAGTAATCCATTCGTACACTTGACCGGCGTTTGCTAATGAATGTTGAATGGCTTCTAATGATTTTGATTTTTCTCTAACAGCAACTACATCCCCTGCTTTTAATTGGTATGAAGGAATATTTACTTTTTCTCCATTTACCGTGATGTGACGGTGAGACACCAATTGTCTTGCAGCACTACGGCTAGGAGCAATTCCCATACGATACACCACGTTATCTAAACGAGATTCACACAGTTGAAGCAATACTTCACCGGTAATTCCTTGTGCAGCAGTTGCTT
>JAGQZL010000459.1 GCA_020434915.1 Allomuricauda sp.
TTCCAGCCCAAAACTTCGTTTGCCTTTTTGGTATCTGCATAAACAGAAATTACATCACCAGGGCGACGATCCACAATTTTATAGTTCAGTTTTTCACCAGTAGTTTTTTCGAATGAATTCACTACTTCCAATACAGAGCTTCCTCTGCCTGTTCCTAAATTGAAAACCTCAAACTGTGTTTCATTTTTTTTGGAAAGCAATCGTTGTAAGGCTATAACGTGGGCTTTCGCCAAATCTACTACGTGAATATAATCACGAACGCAACTTCCATCTTCCGTTGGATAATCATCCCCAAAAACTGATAATTCTTTTCGCAGTCCGGCAGCGGTCTGCGTTATAAAAGGCACTAAATTTTGTGGCACTCCAGCAGGAAGTTCCCCAATTTCTGCAGTACTATGCGCTCCAATTGGGTTGAAATAACGGAGTGCTATAGATTTCAACGAAGATACGGAACACGTATCCTTTAATATTTCTTCACTAATCTGTTTTGTATTCCCGTAGGGCGAAGTCGCTTCTTTTACAGGTGCATCTTCAGTAATTGGCAACGAATCTGGTTCTCCATAAACCGTGCAGGAT
>JAGQZL010000045.1 GCA_020434915.1 Allomuricauda sp.
GTTTATCAGGATGTAAGGGGACGATGGCTGAGTGAAGGGCACTATGAAAACATGAGGGCCTATATTCCCAATAAAACCTCCAATGATCAAGTGGATGAAAGCTCGGATACGTACGATACCATAGAGTGGTTGGTGAACAATGTGGAGCACAATAATGGCAACGTGGGTGTTTGGGGTATTTCCTACCCAGGTTACTATGCCACTTATGCTACTGTAGATGCACACCCAGCTTTGAAGGCGGCATCGCCACAAGCATGTATCGGGGATTTCTTTTTTGATGATTTTCACCACAATGGAGCCTATTTGTTGAGTTATTTCAGGGCCACGAGCCTTTTTGGGACCCCAAGACCCAACGGGGATCAACCTGTGGATACGGCTTGGTATACCTTGCCCGATTTGCCGACGCAGGACCAATATCAATTTTTCTTGGATGCAGGGCCACTCAAAAACTTGGACCATTTCTTTGAGTATGAAACTGCCGACACCCCTACCATGCGACCTGAAGGGGTTACCGATGATTTCTTTTGGAACGAGATAAAAGAGCATCCGAATTATGATGCCATGTGGCAGAGCAAAGGATTGATTCAACACCTTAAAAATGTAAAAAGCAGTGTGGCCACCATGATCGTGGGCGGTTGGTTTGATGCGGAGGATTTGTACGGCCCCCTAGAAACCTACAAAAACATTGAAAAGTACAATGGAGGAAACTACAATACCATGGTGTTCGGTCCGTGGGATCATGGAGGCTGGGCCAGAGATCGTGAAAGAAATGTGGTGGGCAACTACTATTTCGGGGATTCCATTTCGTTGTTCTTTCAGGAAAAGATAGAGACCCAGTTCTTCAACCATTTTTTAAAGGGAAATGGGAGTGCGGATTCAGGCCTTCCGGAAGCCTATGTATTTGATACGGGTAAAAAGGAGTGGAAGCAGTACGACACATGGCCTCCTGCCAATGCTTCCAAGCAGACCATGTACCTTTCAGAAGACCAAGAACTCACCACTGAACAGAGGACGGTAGCTGGAATTCAGTTTATCAGTGATATTAAAAAACCTGTACCCTATTCCGAGGATGTGAAAACCGTGTTCACTCCCAGAAAATATATGACGGATGACCAACGATTCGCTGCAAGACGTTCGGACGTCTTGGTTTTTGAAACGGAAGTGTTGGATCAAGATTTCACCTTGGCCGGGGACATTCTTGCCAAATTGAAAGTAGCCACCACAGGAACCGCTGCGGATTGGATCGTTAAAGTCATTGATGTACACCCTGCCGATACCGAAACCAATGAGGAAATGCAGGACCACCTAAAAATGAGCAATTACCATTTAATGGTACGGAGCGAGGTATTGCGGGGTCGGTTCAGGAATAGCTTTTCGGAGCCGGAGCCTTTTGTGCCCAACCAAAAGACCGATGTGAACATTAAGCTGCAGGATGTGTTCCACACCTTTAAAAAAGGACATAAGTTGCAGGTTCAGGTGCAAAGTACATGGTTCCCATTGATCGATTTGAACCCGCAGACCTATGTGGACAATATCTTTAAGGCCGATGAGTCGGACTTTAAGACGCAGACCCATACCGTTTTTACGGATTCGAATATTGAGTTTACGGTGTTGAAGTAATATTGGTTACTTGTTTGCAGGCTTAAGGACATCTTTGGAGAAAATTTTCCAAAAGATTAGGAAAATCCATTTTTCCGTCTGTATATTTGTCCTTCGAAGTTCAAACATGTATTGTTAGTTATCAAGAAAGGTGGAGGGAATAGACCCGTTGAAGCCTTAGCAACCCTTGACGCCCAATGTCAAGAAGGTGCTACATTCTATCCCTTGCGGAATAGATAACGTCATCAGGCAGTTTCTGCACGTCTTTCTTATAACCATACTATTTATTCATAATTGACCTTTTGGGTCTAAATTTTGGTTATGGAATTAAGGCATTTGGCCATAGAAAATTTTAAAACGATCAACGGTTCCGAGCAAGATCTGCAGTTGTCCTATCAACTTTTTGGACAACCCTTGCATTCGGCGCCCATTGTGTTGGTAAACCATGCTCTTACGGGCAATTCCAATGTGACTGGTGAAAACGGTTGGTGGACTGATTTGATCGGGGAGGGGAAGTGTATCGATACCAATGTGTATACCATTTTGTCGTTCAATATTCCAGGAAATGGGTATGATGGTTTTGTGATAGAGAATTACAAGGATTTTGTGGCAGGGGATATTGCCCGGTTGTTCTTGTTGGGATTGGAACAGTTGAAAATCGACCGTTTGTTTGCCATCATCGGGGGGTCACTTGGAGGCGGGATTGCATGGGAAATGGCCGCATTCAATCCCAAGATTACCGAACACCTGATTCCGGTGGCATCTGATTGGAAATCCACTGATTGGTTGATTGCCAACTGTCAGATTCAGGAACAGTTTTTGGTCAATTCCAAGCAACCCGTACACGATGCAAGGATGCATGCCATGTTGTGCTATCGTACACCGGAATCCTTCAAAGAGCGGTTCAAGAGGAGCACCAACGAAGAACTCCAGGTCTTCAATGTAGAGAGCTGGTTAATGCATCATGGGAAGAAATTACAAGAGCGTTTCCAACTATCGGCCTATAAGCTGATGAACCAACTTCTGAAGACCATCGATATCACCAGAAGAGGTGATGAGACATTCAAGGCACTTCAGGAAAGTGATACCAAGATTCATATCATCGGAGTCAATTCCGATCTGTTCTTTACGGCAGAAGAAAACCGCGAAACCTTTAAAAGGTTGGCCAGGGCCAATGCCAATGTCACCTATGGTGAGGTACAGTCCCTACATGGTCATGATGCTTTTTTGATGGAGTTTGAACAGTTGGAAAAATTGTTGGAGACCATTTTCAGCGAAAAGGGAGAGACAGAACGCATCAAAGTCTTGAAATTCGGCGGCAAATCCTTGGCCAATGGTGAAGGAATTGAAAGGGTGGTCAAAATTATATCCAAAAGAACCCAGAACAAGGAACATTTTGCCGTAGTGGTTTCTGCCCGGGGCAAAGCTACGGACGAATTGGAAAATCTATTGGACAAAGTGGCCAAAGGGGAGGACTTTCAGGAAGACTTTGAACGGTTCGCCATCTACCAAAAAAATGATTTTGCAGGAGTTGATATTTCGGAGGAACTCAAGACCATTGAACGTATCTTGAACGGTGTATCCCTAACCGGGGATTACAGTCTAAAAACAAAGGATGAAATATTGTCCTATGGGGAGCTTATCTCTGCCAAAGTGGTAACTACATTGCTCAATAATTCTGGATTACAGGCAAAACTTTTGGATTCCCGAAAATTGATTAAGACAGATGATGCCTTTAGCAATGCTGAGGTGGATCAAGGGGCATCCAAAGAGAATGTCATTCGCTATTTCCATAATTTGGATACCAATACCATTCCCGTTATCACAGGGTTCATTGGGTCCACAACGGACGGGGCCACTACCACCCTGGGACGCAATGGAAGCAACTATTCTGCAGCCCTTTTGGCCAATTTCTTGGATGCCGGGGAACTCATCAATTATACCCATGTGGATGGGATTTTCACCGCCAATCCCGAGTTGGTAAAGGATGCCAAGCTTATAGATGTTATTTCGTATAGTGAGGCGAATGAGCTAGCCAATTTTGGGGCCAATATTTTGCACGCGAAGACCATTATCCCTTTGATTGAGAAGAATATTCCGTTGCGTATTTGCAATACATTCAACGATGCCAATGAAGGGACTTTGATCGGGCCAAAAACAGACAATGGGGGCATCAAATCTCTGTCCGTTCTGGACAATATGGCCCTCATCAATTTGGAAGGCAGGGGGCTTTTGGGCAAAGTGGGGGTGGATATGCGCATCTTCCGGGCCTTGGGTCAGAATGGCATTAGCGTGGGAATCATTTCCCAAGGATCTTCGGAAAGGGGAATTGGTTTAGTGGTGGACGCATCCAAAGCGGACAAGGCCAAAAAAGTATTGGACCTTGAGTTTGAGACCGATTATTCATCTCAGGATATCAACCAAATTACGGTGGTCAAGGATGTCTCCGTTATTTCAATCGTGGGCATGGATCTGAGTAGTTTCCACAAACCCTTCAATGCACTGGCCAAAAACCAAGTGATACCGCTGTTGTTCAACAATACCGTGACAGGGAAGAATGTCAGTATGGTGGTGAAGAAATCGGACTTGCACAAGGCGGTAAACGTGATACACGGACAGATTTTTGGCATCGCAAAGCGCATCAACCTAGCTCTTTTTGGTCATGGAAATGTGGGTGGTACGCTAATTGAGCAGATTTTGGATTCAGAGAAAAGTATTGAGGAGCGTAAGGGAATAGACCTAAGGGTATTTGCCGTTGCCAACTCCAAAAAGGTGTTGATGGATGCATCTGGGATTGGAGCTGATTGGAAAGACCGGTTGCAAAAAGAAGGGATTCCCTATCAGAAAGAAGACATTATTGCCTTTGCCAAACAGCATCACCTGGAAAACCTGATTGCTGTGGACAATACGGCGAGCAGTGCCTTTGTGGAAAATTATGAACCTTTCATCAAACACGGTTTTGATTTGGTGTCTTCCAACAAGATTGCCAATACGTTGAGCTTTGGGAAGTACAAATCCATCCGGAAGTGTTTGGATGAGAACCAAAAACAATATCTCTACGAAACCAATGTGGGGGCAGGTCTTCCATTGATAGATACCATCAAATTACTGCATTTGTCCGGGGAGAACATTACTAGGATCAAAGGGGTGTTCTCAGGTTCCTTGAGTTATATTTTCAACACCTTTTCGGAAAAGGACGCCCAATTTTCGGACATTGTGAAGGAAGCCATGGCAAGTGGTTATACTGAACCTGACCCTCGGGAAGATCTTTCAGGGAATGATGTAGGTAGAAAATTATTGATCTTGGCACGCGAGTTGGATCTCCAAAATGAGTTTTCGGATATTGATGTTCAAAATTTGATACTAGCCGAATTGCAATCCCTCAATTTTGAAGATTTCATGAGCAGGGTTCAAGAAATGGACGAGGTCTTTGAAAAAATCAAGAAGGAACAGGAAGAGGGGCATGTACTCCGGTATGTGGGAGATTTGCATGGAGACCTTCAAAAAGACAAAGGGATATTGGAGGTGAAATTAGTCTCGGTACCCAAACAAAGTGCATTGGGTCAGGTAAAAGGTTCCGATTCCATTATCGAGATCTATACCGAATCTTATGGGGAGAACCCGCTAGTGATCCAAGGTGCAGGGGCAGGTGCGGCCGTAACGGCACGAGGTGTATTTGGTGATATATTAAGAATAGCAGAAAAGATATGAGAAAGAGCAGTAAAAAATTTGAAACCGAGGCGATTAGAACGCAAATGGAACGCAGTCAATACTTGGAGCATTCCAGCCCAATGTACCTGACTTCCAGTTTTGTCTTTGAGGATGCAGAAGACATGAGGGCTTCGTTTGCGGAGGAAAAAGATCGCAACATTTATTCCAGATATTCCAATCCCAATTCGTCCGAATTCATAGACAAGGTCTGTAAAATGGAAGGGGCGGAAAGTGGATTTGCCTATGCATCGGGTATGGCTGCCGTATTTTCAACCTTGGCAGCCTTGCTGGATAGTGGGGACCATGTGATTTCCTCCAAAAGCATTTTTGGGTCTACCCATACGCTTTTCACCCAATTTTTTCCAAAGTGGAACATAAGCACGAGTTATTTTGATTTCAACGATTTGGATTCCATTGAGGAACTGATCACGCCCAAAACCAAGATTATTTATGCGGAGTCGCCCACCAATCCGGGGGTAGATGTGTTGGATTTGGAGGCTTTGGGGAATATTGCCAAAAAGCATGGACTCATCTTCATTGTTGATAATTGCTTTGCAACTCCCTATCTGCAACAACCCATAAAGTTTGGGGCAGATTTGGTAATTCATTCAGGAACCAAGTTGATGGATGGACAAGGCAGGGTCTTGGCAGGCATTACAGTCGGTGGTCATGAATTGATGGATAAAGTGTACCGTTTCTCACGGATTACGGGTCCGGCGCTTTCCCCATTCAATGCTTGGGTACTTTCAAGAAGTTTGGAAACTTTGGCCATCCGTGTTGACAGACATTGTGAAAATGCCCTCAAATTGGCGACCTATTTGGAAAGCCATGATAAAATTGAATGGGTTAAATATCCCTTTCTGAAATCCCATCCACAGCATGAAATTGCCAAAAAACAAATGAAGGCCGGGGGATGTGTCGTTGCTTTTGAAGTGAAAGGTGGTCTGGATGCCGGTCGACAGTTTTTTGATAATATTGAACTGTTGTCGTTGTCTGCCAATCTTGGGGACTCCCGAAGCATTGTGACCCATCCTGCAAGTACCACCCATAGTAAATTAACCACTGAGGAGCGACTAGCGGTTGGAATTTCGGATGGAATGGTGAGGATTTCTGTTGGACTCGAACACATAGATGACATCATCGCCGATATAGAACAAGCGTTGGAATAACAGTTGCCGAACGGACAATATTTCAAAAGGTGGAATGTTAAATTTCGCTATATTCGTGTAATGCTGTCCAAGAAAACAAAATACGGTCTAAAGGCACTGACCTATCTCGCTAGGGTGGAAGGAAAGGAACCTGTCCAGATTGCCGAGATAGCCAAACAGGAGAATATTTCCCAGAAGTTTTTGGAAAGTATACTGCTTACCCTAAGAAGAAATGGCTTTTTGGGTTCCAAAAAAGGAAAGGGCGGAGGGTATTATTTGATCAAAGAGCCCAAGGATATTCCCATGACCACCGTGATGCGCGTATTGGAGGGACCCATTGCCATGGTACCCTGCGTAAGTCTTAATTTCTACGAAAAATGTGATGACTGTCCGGATGAAGCCACTTGTTCCGTCCACAAACTCATGCTTCAGGTCCGTGATAGTGCTTTGGAAGTCTACCGGGACAATACCTTGGCCGATCTACTTTAAAAAACAGTCAATTTTTTGAGTTTCCTTACTACTATTTTCGCAAAAGTGCCTTCCTATGATCGTTAATCTACTAAAACTATAGGATAAAAGTAATTTTAAGTTTGTTTTTGCATTTGGTTCCAAAAATTAATTCTATTTTTGAAAATCCTAGTAAATTGATAGGATAATAAGTTTAACCATGATTACAGACCAACTCATTATAAAGAACAACAAGGAACAAACATCCTATACAAAGGACATAAGTTCAGAAAGTCCAAAGAGGAGCATAGCCAAATCAATTAGCTGGAGAATTGTGGGAACCTTGGATACGATCATTATTTCATGGATCGTTACAGGGACGTTGAGCTTGGCTTTTTCTATAGGATTGGTTCAGACGGTTACCAAAATGGTCCTTTATTTTTTTCACGAGAGAATCTGGAACTCCATTAAATGGGGCAAGTAAATAGTTGAGGTATGGCATTGACACAGGAAGAAATCCAAAATTTGAACAGGCAGTTTAAAGGTATCCCACCAGAAGAAATTATTTCGTGGGCCATTGGGCATGGAAAGAAATCGGTAGTGACTACCAATTTTAGACCTTATGAAGTGGCAATTCTTCATGCGGTCACGGAAGTTGACAACAACATTCCGGTTATTTGGTGTGATACGGGCTACAACACGCCACAAACCTACAAACATGCCGAAGAATTGATTCAGCGTTTAAGATTGAACGTTCAACTATATGTACCCAAACAAACATCAGCGCATCGCGACGCCATCATGGGAATTCCGCAAATAGATGATCCACGCCATGCTGAATTTACCGAGCAGGTAAAACTGGAACCTTTCCGCAGGGCCATGGCCGAACACAAACCAGATGTTTGGTTCACCAATTTGCGTAAAGGGCAAACCGCTCACCGCGATTCCTTGGATGTGTTGAGTATGAGCAAGGATGGGGTTTTAAAGGTAAGTCCCTTCTATCACTGGAGCGATACCCAATTGGATGCCTATTTGAAACTGCGCAACCTGCCCAACGAACACAAATATTTTGACCCTACAAAAGTATTGGCGAACCGGGAATGTGGCTTGCACACCTAAAATGAATATGAATTGATGCTTCGAGCTTAGTCGAGAAGTGTAAACACAGATAAAGAATTGAATACACTAACTGAAGAAATACAGTCGAAAGAAATCCAAAATATAGCGGATAGACCTAAGGCCAATGCTCTGGAGCATGAAGCCATTTATATCATTCGCGAAGTAGCGGCCCAGTTTGAAAGGCCTGTGTTGTTGTTTTCTGGAGGAA
The DNA here is from genome assembly GCA_020434915.1 of Allomuricauda sp. Classification (GTDB taxonomy): domain Bacteria; phylum Bacteroidota; class Bacteroidia; order Flavobacteriales; family Flavobacteriaceae; genus Flagellimonas. Next base: position 8,233 of record JAGQZL010000045.1, read on the forward strand.
AGGATTCCATTACCTTGGTTCGATTGGCCCAAAAAGCTTTTTGGCCGGCGAAGATTCCTTTTCCTTTGATGCACATTGATACGGGGCACAATTTCCCCGAAACTATTGAGTTCAGGGACAAACTGGTAGAAGAATTGGGGGTGGAATTGATTGTCCGCAATGTTCAGGATTCCATTGATCAAGGAAAAGTGGTAGAGGAGACTGGCAAATATGCCAGTAGAAATATGCTACAGACCACTACTTTGCTTGATGCCATTGAGGAGTTCAAGTTTGATGCCTGTATTGGTGGTGCCCGAAGGGATGAGGAAAAGGCACGGGCCAAGGAGCGAATCTTTTCCGTTCGTGACGATTTTGGTCAATGGGATGAAAAGAACCAGCGCCCCGAGTTGTTCGATATGTTGAACGGACAAATTGAATTGGGCCAAAATGTTCGGGTGTTCCCTATTAGTAATTGGACAGAGTTGGATGTTTGGAGCTATATCCAAAAGGAAAATATTGAAATACCTTCCATCTATTTCGCCCATAAGAGAAACACCTTCTTAAGGGATGGACTCATTTGGTCTGCCGAGGATGAGGTAGTATTCAGGGCCGAAGATGAGCAAGTGGAAGAACGAATGGTGCGCTTTCGTACCGTGGGAGACATGAGCTGCACCGCCGCTGTGGAATCCCACGCCGATACCATTGACAAGGTGGTGGCCGAAATCAGGGAATCCAAGATTTCCGAAAGAGGAGCCAGAATAGATGACAAGCGTTCGGAAGCAGCCATGGAAAAACGCAAACAACAAGGATATTTTTAAAAGTTAATGGTTTATAGTTGCTGGTTCACAATAATTAAAGAGATGGCCAACAACGACAACCCTTAACCAAAAACTAAATATGGAAGTATTAAAAATAGCAACAGCAGGAAGTGTGGATGACGGCAAAAGTACCTTGATCGGAAGATTGTTGTACGATACCAAATCCCTGACCGATGATAAATTGGAAGCCATTGAACGAACCAGCAAACAAAAAGGGTACGATTACTTGGATTTTTCATTGGCGACGGATGGTTTGGTGGCCGAAAGAGAGCAGGGCATTACTATTGATGTGGCCCACATCTACTTTTCCACAGCGTCCAAAAGCTACATTATAGCGGATACTCCTGGGCATGTGGAGTATACCCGTAACATGGTGACCGGGGCATCTACATCACAAGCGGCGATTATTTTGATCGATGCCAGAAAAGGAGTGATTGAACAAACCAATAGGCACTTTTTCATCAACAATCTATTGCGCATCAAAGATGTGATTGTGGCCATCAACAAAATGGATTTGGTCGATTTTTCCGAGGAAGTGTTCAACAGCATCAAAGCCGATTTTGAAGAGTTGATGGGAAAACGTGACTATCAAGATCAGAAAATCACTTTCATTCCCGTAAGTGCCCTAAAAGGGGACAATGTAGTGCATCAATCTGAAAATACACCTTGGTACCAAGGCCCAACTTTGTTGGAACATTTGGAAGAATTAGATCTTCAGGATATCTACAATATTGGGACTCCACGTTTTCCTGTACAATATGTGATTCGACCTAAAACCGATGAGTTCCATGATTTTCGTGGATTTGCAGGAAAAGTATATGGAGGTGAATTGAGTGTAGGGGATGAAGTGGTAGTGTTGCCATCTATGACCCGCTCCAGAATAAAGGCCATTTATTTTTATGACCAGGAATACCAAACGGCTCCAAGGCGTTCTTCCGTAACCATCACTTTGGAGGATGAGGTCAATGTAAGTAGGGGAGATATGCTGGTCAAAGTAGGCGATTTGCCAACCATCGATAAACAGTTGACGGCAACGGTCTCTTGGATGGATGCGGATAACTTGATTACTGGCGGAAAATATGTGGTGCAACACGGGGTCAACAAGGTGTTGGCCAAGATAGATACCATTCAGCATAAGATTCATCCTGATTATTCAGGGATAGAGGAGAACGTGACCTCTCTTCAAATGAATGATATTGCCAAGGTGCAATTAAGACTGAACAAACCCATTTTTTACGATAGGTTCAAAGATCATAGAACCAACGGTTCCTTTATAATTATTGACAGTAGAACCAACACCACGGCAGGTGTAGGGTTCATCGAGTAAAACCCCGATGTTAAATATTAGGGGTATGGGAGAGGTATTTGTTATAAACCTATAAAAATAATAGGATAACTAGGATATGCAAAGTTTTAGAACAGAGATAGAAAATCCGATAGTGGAGAAAGACATCATCGAACTGGAAAAAAAGATTCGCCAGTTCAAGGATGGAAACATTGATGAGGAAAAATTCCGCAGTTTGCGTTTGGCTCGTGGTGTCTACGGACAACGCCAACCTGGGGTTCAGATGATTCGCATCAAATTGCCGTATGGAAAAGTAACTTCCAAACAATTGCTGCGTATCGCAGATGTTTCGGACGAGTATTCCCGTGGTCGATTGCACATTACCACGCGTCAGGATATCCAGATTCATTATGTGGATTTGGAACGTACCCCAGAACTGTGGGCTGAATTGGAAAGGGATCAAGTGACCCTTCGGGAAGCCTGTGGTAATACCGTACGAAATGTCACGGCCAGTGAAACGGCAGGTATCGATGTGGATGAACCGTTTGATGTGTCCCCTTATGCCCAGGCTTTGTTCGAGTATTTTTTACGAAATCCCATCGGTCAGGAAATGGGCAGAAAGTTCAAAGTCTCGTTTTCTTCAAGCGACGAGGATACCGGGTTGTCCTACATGCACGATCTAGGCTTCATCGCCAAAGTCCAAAATGGAGAAAGAGGTTTTAAGGTCATGTTGGGTGGTGGATTGGGTTCACAACCTCGCAACGCTGATGAGTTGTTTGCCTTTTTACCTACCGAAAAGATCATTCCAATGATGGAAGGCGTAATCCGTGTTTTTGACCGATATGGGGAACGAAAAAGTCGGGCCAAAGCACGCATGAAATTCTTGTTGAAGGATATCGGGTTGGACGGATTCAAACAATTGTTGGAAGAAGAGCAATTGGCTGTTCCCATCAAAACTTATCCAATAGATTTTGAAAACTATCCGCAGGTAAATGTGGCTGAAGTAGAGATTCCAAAAGTTCAGATTGAGGGTAAAGAAGCCTTTGAACAATGGAAGTCTACCAACTTGGTGCCTCAAAAACAAAGTGGATATGTTGCCATTGGTATTAAGGTGCTGTTGGGGGATTTCTATACCGATAAGGCACGGGAATTGGCCAAATTGGTCCAGGATTATGCCGCTGGCGAACTCCGTTTGTCCCTGAGACAGAATATTTTGATTCCCTTTGTGAAGGAGGAATTGGTACCCTTCTTCTACCAAGAACTGAAAACGCTTGGATTTGCCGATGCAGGTTATAACAAAGCTTTGGACATTACGGCCTGCCCGGGAACCGATACCTGTAATCTGGGTATTGCCAGTAGTACTGGTATTGCCGATGAGTTGGAACGCGTCATCAAGGCAGAATATCCACAATACACCAACAATCCTGATGTGGTCATCAAAATCAGTGGTTGCATGAATGCATGTGGACAGCATACCATGGCCCATATTGGGTTTCAGGGAATGTCCATCCGAACCCAGGATAAATTGGTGGCTCCGGCATTGCAAGTCTTGTTGGGCGGGGGCAATCTCGGAAATGGAAACGGAAAGTTTGCCGATAAGGTGGCCAAAATTCCAAGTAAGAGAGGCCCTCAGGCACTTCGGTTGATTTTGGACGATTTTGATGCCAATGGAAATGGAAAATCATATATGGATTATTATGCTGAAAAAGGGGAATTGTATTTCTATGAGTTCCTAAAACCGCTGACCGATGTGGAGAACCTTACCCCCGAAGATTTTATAGACTGGGGCAATGAGGAAAAATATAAAAAAGAGATTGGGATTGGGGAATGTGCCGGAGTCATTGTGGATTTGGTGGCTACCCTCTTTTTTGAAAGCGAAGAAAAGATTGAAAGTGCCGAAGAAGCAATCAAAGAAGGAAAATGGGCAGCCAGCATCTACTATTCCTATCAATCCATTGTAAACTCTGCCAAGGCATTGTTGACGGCAGAGAAAGTGAAGACCAATACCCATGCAAGCATCATCAAGGATTTTGATGAGTTGTATGTACAGAACGGAAAAATTGCATTTGAGGGAGGGTTTGAAAAGCTGGCTCTCCAGTTGAACCAAAATGAACCCTCCGAAGCTTTTGCAAAAAGCTATTTGGAAGATGCCAAAATGGTCTTGGAGCGATTGGAAGCTTACAGAAAATTAGAATTGGAGCATGTATAACGGAAGATTGACAGTGGTGGGTGCGGGCCCCGGGGATGTGGATTTGATTACCCTCAAGGGAATCAAGGCATTGCAAAGCGCCGATGTGGTACTGTATGATGCCTTGGTATCCTCGGAATTGTTGGAATACGCCCCAAATGCTGAAAAAATATTTGTGGGCAAACGCAAAGGATGCTACGCCTATCAGCAAGAGCAGATCAATGAATTGATTGTGCAAAGAGCCCAACAGAACAAGCATGTGGTCCGCCTAAAAGGCGGTGACCCGTTTGTTTTTGGCCGTGGTGCAGAGGAAATGGAATATGCATCGGAATTTGGAGTGGCAGTGGCCGTTGTCCCCGGAATCTCATCATCGGTTTCAGTGCCTGCTTCGCAGCATATACCCGTAACCAAAAGGGGAGCAGCGGAAAGTTTCTGGGTGATTACCGGAACCACCAAGGAACATAAATTATCCAATGACGTAGCGCTGGCTGCAAAGTCCAGTGCAACGGTCATCATTTTAATGGGTATGTCCAAATTGGGGGAGATCATGAATCTTTTCAAAAAGGAAGGAAAAGAGAATATACCCGTGGCCATTATTCAGAATGGGACTACGGAACTTGAAAAAATAGGAATTGGCACTGTTGCTTCCATTGAGGACAAGGCAAGGGAGCAGCAGTTGGCAAATCCAGCGATCATAGTGATCGGAGAGGTGGTAAACCACCGTCAAAAAATATCTGATATTCAAAAAGAGTATCAACTCAAGGGAGAAAAATTGCAAGAAAAAGTGTAGTAATGTCAGCTCGAGCGCAGTCGAGAGCAATTAAAAGTAGTAGTATGATCAAAACAGACATCATTATAATCGGAGCAGGACCCACAGGACTGTTCACCGTTTTTGAAGCTGGACTTCTTAAACTAAAGTGTCATTTAATTGACGCGTTGGCACAGCCTGGAGGTCAATGTTCGGAGATTTATCCTAAAAAACCTATTTACGATATCCCGGCCTATCCAGAGATTTTGGCAGGCACCTTAGTGGATAACCTCATGGAACAAATCAAGCCCTTTGAGCCCGGTTTTACTTTGGGAGAACGTGCGGAAACTTTGCAAAAACAAGAGGACGGTTCCTTTATTGTGACTACAAGCAAGGGTACGCAACACCAAGCACCCGTAG
>JAGQZL010000460.1 GCA_020434915.1 Allomuricauda sp.
TACAAACGAGTGGTTCCCAAAGGATTTGTGCGTGTTCTCGGTAAACTTGCAGAGCTTAAAGATGCTGGCATTCCCATTTATTTCTTTGTAGGCAACCATGATCTCTGGATGCATGGCTATTTTGAACAAGAACTAAATATTCCTGTCTATCATACGCCTAAAGAATTCACCCTTAACGGAAAAGAATTCTTAATTGGCCATGGCGATGGTTTAGGCCCCGGAGATAAGGGTTACAAACGGATGAAAAAAGTGTTTACCAACCCTTTTTGCAAATGGCTTTTTAAATGGTTGCATCCAGATATAGGGGTAAAACTCGCTCAATACCTTTCAACTAAGAATAAACTTATTTCCGGTGAAGAAGATGTAAAGTTTCTAGGAGAAGAAAACGAATGGCTGGTACAATATGCCAAAAGAAAATTGGAAACCAAGCATTATGATTATTTCGTGTTTGGCCACCGCCATTTACCCATGGAAATTGAAGTTGGCAATGCTAGTACATACATTAATTTGGGTGACTGGATCACACATTTTACCTATGCTGTTTTTGATGGGGAGAAAT
>JAGQZL010000461.1 GCA_020434915.1 Allomuricauda sp.
CTTCTGGGAACTCTTTACGCGTTTGCTTCTCAATCTTGGCCGCGTCTTTCGGATTCATCATATTGCTGGTGCGTTTTTCTACCAGCGCTTCTAGATCAATACCGTCGATCAGATCAATCGGATCTAAGACGTTGCCTTTCGATTTTGACATTTTTTGACCATTGCCATCACGTACCAGACCATGCACATAGACGGTCTTAAACGGTACTTGCGGCGTGCCATCTTCATTTTTCACGAAGTGCATGGTCATCATGATCATGCGGGCCACCCAAAAGAAGATAATGTCAAAACCTGTCACCAACACGCTGGTTGGGTGAAAGGTGTCCATCACGCGTGGATCGGCGTTGACATCTGCCCAGTCAAGCGTACTGAACGTCCATAGACCAGAGCTGAACCACGTATCGAGTACGTCATCATCTTGGCGCAAGATCACATCATCGCCGAGACTATATTTACTACGCACTTCCGCTTCGTCACGGGCAACATAGACTTCACCAGTCGCATCGTCATACCACGCAGGGATACGATGTCCCCACCGCAACTGACGGCTGATGCACC
>JAGQZL010000462.1 GCA_020434915.1 Allomuricauda sp.
CGCCAATCCAGCATTGGCACACACCACATTGTTTTGTTGTTCGGTGCCTATTCCTTGGATGACATCCATAAAAATTCTTGCGGACGATTCTACGGTGCTTCCCCCAAAAATAGATTCCTGTGTTATTTCAGAAAGCCCTAAATCCTCTGGCGAAAACATGGTTTCGGCGTGGTTGGAAATAACTTTGGTATTTCCGGTCAATGAAATTTCATCGTACCCATCCAGCGCATGCACAATCGCATAATTTGTGTTGGTATTTTGATATAAATAACCGTACAAACGCAACAATTCCAAATTAAAAACGCCCACCATTTGGTTTTTGGGAAACGACGGATTTACCATGGGACCCAGCATATTGAAGAATGTTTTTACGCCCAATTCCCTGCGAATGGGCGCCACATTTTTCATGGCTGGATGAAACAACGGGGCATGCAACACACAAATACCAGCTTTATCGATGGACCGCTTTAGAAAATCTTCATCACTTGAAAATTTAATGCCCAAATATTCCATATCGTTTGAAGAGCCACAGGCCGAGGAAACGCCATAAT
>JAGQZL010000463.1 GCA_020434915.1 Allomuricauda sp.
TTGTGCTTTCAGGAGGATTACACTTAAAAAAAGTGCCATCAAGGTTATAACATTTCTTTTCATTGGCTATCAAGTTATCATATTGTTTATTTCAGAACATCATAAACAATGCCAATAATATGTAAAAAAATAGAATTTAGAAATGAAAAGATGAAAAATAAAAAAGCGAATAGAAATTTATCCTATTCGCTTTTTGTACAAGTTTGATTCTCTAGTGACCCAGAGAGGATTCGAACCCCTAACCATCAGAGCCGAAATCTGACATTCTATCCAGTTGAACTACTGGGCCATACGGCAAAGTTAAAGTATAATTTGAAAAGTAAAATTAATAAATCAAAAAGGCCTTGCCGATCTTTCATTTTTTGTCTTTCCGGAAAAGGCACTATTTACATACAATTCAAACATCAAATTACCTTATTGTTTAAACTCAACAAATCGTTTAATGTAATAAATAGCATTACCTATATTTAAGCTGAAATATTTGCATCTAACCCATGAAAAGATTTATTCTATTACCTATTCTAATAATCCTCACGTTTACCAACT
>JAGQZL010000464.1 GCA_020434915.1 Allomuricauda sp.
AGACCGCGCAGGCCGTGGGGGAGCACCTGCAGGCCCGGGTGGCCGAGGTGGAGCGCTTCAACGTGATCAAGGGCTTCCTGAACCTGACGATCGCCGACGGCTACTGGCTGGGCTTCCTGGAACGGGCGGCTTCGGCCGACATCCTGGCCTTCCCTGATGCCGGTCGCAGCACCATGGTCGAGTACAGTTCGCCCAACACCAACAAGCCCCTGCACCTCGGGCACCTGCGCAATAACTTCCTGGGCCACAGCGTCAGCCGCATCCTGGAGGCCGCCGGGCACCAGGTGGTGAAGGTGCAGGTGATCAACGACCGGGGCATCCATATCTGCAAGAGCATGCTGGCCTGGCAGCGCTTCGGCAACGGCGAAACGCCGGAAAGCAGCGGGCTGAAGGGCGACAAGCTGGTCGGGAAGTACTACGTGGCCTTCGACAAGTCCTTCAAGGCCGAGGTGGAGGAGCTGGTGGCCGGTGGCATGCCCAAGGAGCAGGCCGAGAAGCAGGCCCCGATCCTGCTGGCCGCCCAGGAGATGCTCCGCCAATGGGA
>JAGQZL010000465.1 GCA_020434915.1 Allomuricauda sp.
TGGGTGATGGTTGCTTTCACGGTGCTTCCAGGAGCGAGTGTATCAAGGCCGTGGATGCTTACACGATCTTTGAGATCAGTGATTTTTTCGTAGTCGCTGGAGTTTACAAAGGTCAAGGGAAGAACGCCTTGCTTCTTGAGGTTGGTTTCAGCGATACGAGCGAACGAACGAGCGATCGCTGCGCTGATACCGAGGAAACGGGGGGAGAGAGCAGCGTGCTCACGGGAAGAACCTTCACCGTAGTTTTCGTCGCCGATCATCACCCAACCTTGGCCGCGTGCTTTGTAGTCACGAGCGATGGTTGCGAGGGTTGCTTCTTCGCCAGTGAAGACGTTGATACCGTGTCCAACTTTCTCGGAGAAGACGTTGGTTGCACCAAGGCAGAAGTTATCGCTGATCTTGTCGAGGTGACCGCGATATTTGAGCCAAGGACCAGCGGGGGAGATGTGGTCGGTGGTGAGTTTGCCTTTGGCTTTGAGGATCACAACTTGATCAACAAAGTCTTTGCCATCCCACTCGTTGAAGGGAGCGAGGAGTTGGAGGC
>JAGQZL010000466.1 GCA_020434915.1 Allomuricauda sp.
ACACTAAAGAAGAAATTAGCCAAGAATATAAGTTGTGCAAAACCACCTATTAAAGCAAAAATGGTTATTACTTTATTAACCTCTAACAAATCATCAAAAAGAGGGAATGCTGTATAGTTATAATATCTTCTAGGAACTCCGGCCAACCCTATAAAATGCATTGGGAAGAAAACTCCGTATGCTGATATAGCAGATAGCCAAAAATGTAGATATCCTAGGTCTTTATTCATCATTTTCCCATATAGTTTCGGAAACCAATGATAAACGCCTGCAAACATTCCAAAAATAGCAGAAACACCCATTACCAAGTGGAAGTGGGCAACTACAAAGTAAGTATCGTGAACTGTAATATCTAAAGCACTATCTCCTAAAATCAACCCTGTAAGACCACCTGTAATGAACGTTGAAACCAATCCTATAGAAAATAGCATCGCAGGGTTCAACTGTAAATTACCTTTCCATAATGTTGTGATATAGTTGAATGCCTTTACCGCCGAAGGAATAGCGATCAACAATGTTGTAAATGTAAATACAGAACCTAA
>JAGQZL010000467.1 GCA_020434915.1 Allomuricauda sp.
TGGCGACATGCCTGGTGTTATTTCTCGTACCGGTTTTCTACGCGATTTACCTGAGGCTGTACGAATTATTGGCGGGCACCCTACACGAGTTGCATCTGGCCGGAGAAAACACCGACGGAACCGAATGAGAATCCGGCATCTCCCCCGTTGGATGGGCTGAAATGGGTCGTCAGTAGCGTCTCGATCAGTTCTGCGACAAATTTTCCCACCCGAACCTTCCCAATACGTGCCGACTCCTATTCAGCAGATCGAAATGAGTTGCTAAACTTCCGCCCAAGACGCAAGTCACTACCCCGTGGTGTAATTGGCAACACTACTGATTTTGGTTCAGTCATTCTAGGTTCAAGTCCTAGCGGGGTAGCTGATATGGCCTTCTGTGTTAAGCAGGAGGCCTTTTTTATTGGCTTTTTGCCGTGTCCCAGCATCACTTAGTGGAGCCTGACCGACGCTGGGCTGCACCGACTGGCGTGAAATCTGGCGTGAAAGTACGCCACCCGCACCCTCGGCAATCGCTCTGTTGAAACTGTCCTCAAGCGGAAGGG
>JAGQZL010000468.1 GCA_020434915.1 Allomuricauda sp.
CTTTTTACCACTCCCTTTTCCAAATACTCTAAAGCCACTTAAGGCGAATTGGCCGGTTGGCATGTGGATGTTTTCCATTTTCAGATATCTTCCTTTTGCCGGCTGGGTAAGTTCTAAATAATCGTGTGGAACATCGGTTTTGTTATTGCTTTTGTCCACAAGGTTTTTCCAGTTTGTGCCATCTTCGGAAATGAGGATCTTGTACTGATGATAAGTGTTCGTCTGTTTACCCAAAAATTCCGCATCCTGATCCGCATAATTGATTTGGATGGCATGGATGGTTGACATTTCGCCAAGATCCGTCTGAAACCACTCGCCCTTGTCACCGGTTTTGGCGCTCCAGTATGTCTTGATATCTTCATCTACTGCAAAGTTTGGCTGATAACCACCCAAGGTAGAGGAAACCTGCACCGGTTTGTTATAATTGAGCAACATCCAGCCTGTAAAAAGCCCTTTGACATGATCCGCATCTTTGCGCGGCAGGTAGGTAGGATAATCTCCATAGGCCGTATTGCAGTACAACACGTCGTCCTGGTCAAAT
>JAGQZL010000469.1 GCA_020434915.1 Allomuricauda sp.
AATTTGATGGGGGAATTCAGGAGATAAGCACTCAAAAGTGTCAACCCGGCCAAAAACCAAGGGTTCAAGATGATGCTGTTCAAAGCGTCGTTATTATGATACATCAGAATCAAGGGCAGTGAAAGAATCATCAAGGCGTTGGCAGGTGTAGGCAATCCCACAAAAGAAGAAACCTGGTTTTCATCCACATTAAATTTAGCGAGACGGTAGGCAGAGGCCAAGGTGATGACAAAGCCCAACAAAGATACTACAGTAAATTTACCGCCATACCACGCCATGGTATCAGTTACTTCATGGTTAAAAGGCGTATTCCAACCTCCAGTTTGTGACATGTTCAACAACTGAAACATTACAATACCGGGCACCAATCCACTGGTAATCACATCAGCCAAGGAATCCAACTGAACACCCACCTCACTTTGAACGTTTAGGGCGCGAGCAGCCAATCCATCAAAAAAATCGAAAAAGATGCCAATGAACACAAAGAGTGCGGCCCACTCCAATTGATTCAATACTGCAAATACGGTGG
>JAGQZL010000046.1:0-2319 GCA_020434915.1 Allomuricauda sp.
AAGACTTAAAAGCCTTTTTCCAGCAATGGCTGTTCACGAAGGGACATCCCCAATTAAAATGGAACTGGGCATACAACAAAGGCAAGGTCACTTTTCAGCTTGAACAAGTTCAAGACCATCATGTGTTCCGCTTTCCTTTGGAAATTGGGTTGGTGAAAGATGGTAAAATGACCGTGGAAACCATCCAGGTAAATGACCGATTGGGAAGTTTTGAGGTCAAAACAAAAGACCAACCTGATGATGTGGTTTTGGATCCCAATCAGTGGGTATTGTTTGAGGATATGGGGAACTAGTGAAATTTGATGCGCAAAAACCATCATTAATCATAAACTCAAGTATAGCTAATCTGAATGGTAAAATTTGATAATTACGAAATCCGTCTTCTTGAGACTAGTGATGTTGAGAACTACTTTAGTTTGGTAAATAAGAACAGAAAAAGATTGGAAGATTTTTTCGTGGGTACGACCTCCAGAACCAAGACTCATGAAGATACCGTAGGTTTTGTTGCGGAGATGGTAAAACGAACAGATGAAAAAAGCTACTTCCCATTTATCATTTTTGATACGGCCAATAAAACCTTGGTCGGTTTTATTGATTTAAAAAACATTGATTGGAGCATTCCAAAATCTGAGTTGGGATTTTTTATTGACAAAGATTATGCTGGTAAAGGCATCACAACAAAATCAGTAAAAAAGTTGTGCGAATTTTGTTTCGACAAGTATAACTTCGAAAAGATTTTTCTTAGAACCCATCCCTCAAATATTGCTGCAATATCAGTTGCCGAAAAATGTGGTTTTGAATTAGAGGGCACCATTCGTAAGGACTATAAAAAAACTTCCGGGGAACTAGTTGACTTAAATTATTACGGACTTTTAAAACAATCATTTTGAGTTAACCTTTGACCGACAAAATTGATTGGAAACCTAGAATCCCTTTTAGGACAATGTCACCCCAACATGAATTTATGGAGTTCAGTAGTTTGGCCGATTGAATGTTTATTGGGAATCCATCAATTCTTGACAAATTATTCAGGCGGTTTTTATTGTGTTGTCAAAAAAGCGGGTAAATCATTACTTTTACCCTACTGAACAAACAATAATCAACCATCGCTTGAAAACCCCCGCTATACTCATTGCCAGTTTTCTTTTTGGAGCATTTTCCCATGCACAAAAGAAAAATGCAGATTTTAAAATCCACATTCAAAAAACAAAGGAAACCTTTACCATAGATGGTAAGGGAGATGAGGTTACTTGGCAACAGGCCGAACCCGCCAAGGATTTTTTTATGGTACTTCCCATGGACGACCGTAAGGCCACCCAACCCTCGGAAGTGAAAATGGCCTATGACGACCGTAACCTTTACCTGCTGGTCACCTTTTTCAAAACACCCGGAAACAGTTATGTGGTGGAATCCCTTCGAAGGGATTTCAGCTTTGGTGGCAACGATAATTTCTTGTTGTTCATGGATCCCTTCAACAACCAAACTACCGGTTTTAGTTTTGGGGCCAATGCCTACGGCGCCCAATGGGACGGGACGATGTTCAATGGCGGTAGTATTGACCTGAATTGGGACAGTAAATGGGTGTCCGAAGTGCAAAATCATGAAGATAAATGGGTGGTTGAAATGGCCATCCCTTTTAAGTCCATTCGGTATGAGAAAGGCGTGAAGGAATGGGGCATTAATTTTTCTAGGTTGGATTTAAGTACCAACGAAAAATCCAGTTGGACTCCGATCCCCAGACAGTTTCCCACCTCTTCCCTAGCCTATTCCGGTACTTTGGTCTGGGACAATCCACCACCTAACCAAGGTTTGAATTATTCCTTGATTCCCTACGTTTTGGGTACCACGGGAAACTCAACTATCGAGGATATTACGTACGATGATGAATTCAAAGTGGGAGGTGATGTAAAACTCGGACTCTCCTCCTCCTTGAACTTGGACTTGACCCTCAACCCAGATTTTTCACAGGTGGATGTGGACCGACAAGTTGCCAACTTGACCCGTTTTGAGTTGTTTTTCCCGGAACGACGACAGTTTTTCCTTGAAAATGCCGACCTCTTTGCGAGTTTTGGTTACGAAACCATCCGCCCTTTTTTCTCACGTAGAATTGGCTTGGGTGTTCCCATTATTGGTGGAGCTCGTGTAAGTGGCAACCTCAACCGTAACCTTCGTCTGGGGTTGATGGACATGCAGACGGAAAAAGTGGACGAGACAGGCTTGCCCAGTCAAAATTTTGCCGTTCTTTCTTTGCAACAAAAGGTATTTTCGCGATCAAGTATTGGTTTGATGTTCGTGAACAAGGAGTCAATGAACTACAAT
>JAGQZL010000046.1:2329-13652 GCA_020434915.1 Allomuricauda sp.
AAACGGAATACACCAAATTCAACCGGAATTTGGGATTGGAATACAACTTGGCTTCCAGCGACAACAAGTACAATGGAAAGTTATTCATGCTCAAATCCTTTGGACCGGATGACACCTATAACGGAATTGCACAAGGCGCCCATTTGGCATATAGCAGTCGTAAATTCAACTGGCGTGTCCAACAGGAATATGTGTCGGATGATTTTGTGTCCGAAGTTGGTTTTGTGCCACGTAATGAGTACATCAACTTTAATGGCTCCGTAGGCTATCTATTCTTGCCTGTCAGTAACAAAGTGGTGAGTCATGGACCCAAGTTTTTTGGACAGTACTATTTTAATCCCAGCCTACAATCCACGGATTATGTAAGTGTATTGGGATACGAGGTAAACTTTTTGGATAGGAGTTCCTTCAGCTTGGATGTGTTTAATGAGTATGTGCAGTTATTGGCCCCCTTTGACCCCACCAACACGGATCAAGAAGAACTGGCTGCAGGAACCCGTCACCATTGGAATGGGGTCTACATACAATACAGCTCTAAACCCAAAAGCCTCTTTACCTATGAATTGGTCAGTCGGTTGGGGCGCTATTTTTCCGGTGGATACCGTACCAATCTGAATGCACAGTTGGGATATCGTTTTCAGCCCTACGTAAGTTTGGGCCTTACCTTGAGTTACAACAATCTGGACCTTCCCAGCCCTTGGTACACTACCGATTTTTGGCTTGTGGGTTCCCAGACAGATATTACCTTCACCAACAAATTGTTTTGGTCCACTTTGTTCCAGTACAATGAACAAAGTAAAAACTTTGGCCTCAACTCAAGATTGCAATGGCGATATACTCCAGCCTCGGATATTTTTTTGGTATTCAACAGCAACGAACAATTGGCGCCTTTGGATGGCAACATATGGTCATTGACCTTAAAAATGACCTATTGGTTTAACAGATAACGTTTTCCTATCCCCAATATATTTTCGTATCCCATTCATCAACCGAAACAGTACATTCATAAATTCTTAGGGTTCTGATACATTTAGTTTGGTGAAATTTATTCCAACTAGAATTAAACAAAGATGTTGGACCAAGTTTCGGAAGTGGCCATTGAAGAGATTGACCAAATGAACTTTGCCATAACCCGGCAACTATTGAAAGTACATACGCTGGAATATGAACATGGTCGGCCAAAAATTGCAAAAATTGAACTACATCCAAATTTAGGGAGAGCCATTGTTCATTTTCAAATAAAAGGTGAGCGTATTTTTTTCACCGTTTTTTTAGATACCGAACCAAAAGTTAAAGTTGTTTGGACCAATATTACAGAAGGTAGTCGAGTTATATTCAAAGTAACTTCGGAAACAATCCATCTTGATAAAATTTCATCCCTTACCAAAATACCTCCTACATGTAGTTGGGATATTGGCGCCCCTCATCCAAATGGTCACGGGAAACATACTTTCAGTTTGTTTGGATTTGAACCAACCACCGAAATGGCAGGAGATGTTGAATCCAAAATCAATACCCTCCTCGACAAGCTTGAACAGGACAGGGAAGGTATCAGAAAAATGTCCGCAATGGCAAATAGCTATATTCAGATTCATTGGCATGGATACTATGGCAATGGAATGCTTGGGGGGTTCCAACTGAATAAAGTCACCATCAGCCGTTTGGCCAACCTACAACTCGCCATTGATTTTGATCTTTATGCCGATGGCAATCCATTTGAATGATGTGTCTTGTTTAAATGCTGGTTTTTTTCGATATTCACTTTTTGTGATTCGTCACAAACCTGTAATCAACCAGTAAAACCACACCGAATGCCATAACTGGCATTATTAGGAATGAAGCCAGATTCCATCCACATCACACAAATAATCCATAGCACCACCCATAAGGAAATGGTGGGTCATTTTGCGGTCTGCTGGATCAAAAATGAGGTAAAGTCGATTGAAATCGATCAAGTTCGTTATAAAAATGTATCCAACTCCATTTTTTTCCTAAGCCCTAAAAATCAGTGGAAAATTACCAAAAAAGACAGCTCTGCTTCGTGCGGCTATATCCTCTATCTCGATAGGGAAGTACTGAACCACTCGCAATTGAGCAACCTTCACATTAATCAAGTTCGGATTTTCAATTCCGGGGAAATCCCCTTGTTCAAACTTAGCCCTGGTATCGAAAAAAGGACCCAGGCCATTTTGGAGATGATTGACGAACTTATGGGTTCCCACCTCAACCATAAGGACGATGCCATTCTTTCCTTGCTGAACACTTTTTTTGTGTACTGCGACGGCCAATGCAATATCAAGTCTGTTGCGTCCAACAACGGTTCCAAGACCAACGTGGTCTATAACTTCAAATCATTGGTGGACAAACATGTGTACGAGTACCATGAGGTTTCCCATTATGCCGATCTACTGAACATTTCCCCAAAATATTTGAACGAATGTGTAAAGGAAGTGTTGAATGTGCCTTCCAAAAGCATCATCATTGAACAGTTATTGATGCGGTCTCGGCACGCATTGAAATTTTCGAGCAAAACCATCAAAGAAATCAGTTTTGAACTGGGCTTTACCTCCCCCGATTATTTCAGTTATTTCTTTAAAAACCATACAGGGATTACACCTTCCGCCTTACGAAACAATTAGCTACGGACAGAATCAAAGGTTTTACCGTGATTTTCACATTGTTGTGACTATCTGTTGTACCTAATTTGTCGGAAACTTTAATTATGGACCGAAAAAAATTTATCAAAACCTCGGGTGTGGGGTTAGGCCTTGCCCTGCTACCCGGATTCATTCAAGGCCAAAACTCCACAGCAAAAAACAAAGGGCTGGAACCTGCCCAACCCAAAATCGTAAAAGGTTCCGATGGGATAGTCCTGAATGTATTGGGGGACATCCAAACCCACAAATTTTCCGGTGAGGACAATGGCAACCAAATTACGGAATGGGTGAGCAATGTGGACCCAGGTGTTGGGATTCCACCTCATATCCATACCAAGGAGGACGAAATATTCCGAGTAATTGAAGGGGAGGTTGAAATCATGGTTGGAGGCAAGACTACCCTTTTAAAAGCAGGTGATAGTGCCTTTGCCCCAAGGGACGTGCCCCATGCCTGGAAAGTGGTAGGCACCGAAAAGGCCAAAATGATTGCATCCGCATTCCCGTCCGGCATAGAACATATGTTCGTGGAACTGGCAGCTCTGCCAGAAGGACCGCCAGACTTTGCAAAGGTTGCCGAGATCTGCGCCAAACAAGGTATTTCCTTTATTTAAAACTTGACAAAATTGTTTTGAGGCGGTTTGGATAGATTTCCGAGCCGCTTTTCAGTTCTTTCAAAAATCTTTAGATTCAAAATGATTCTAATTCCGAATGTTTTTGATGGTTGAAATCAAAATATTCAAAAAGTATAACAGTTGTCCAAGAATAAAACTAAAGGGAATCATAATCCAAAGGAGCAGGATAAACATGTAATTGCCCAAGTAATAGATATTTGGCTCAACTTGATAATGTCCAATAATTGGCATCAAAACAAAAGGCAAAATACTTAAACCCAAATGCATCCAGTGCATCCAGCGAATCATTTTTACCTTGAAATTACTGACTAACCAATATCCTAATCCACATAAAGCAAACCAAAGGCCAAACCATTGAAAAACGTACGTATATGCAATTACGTAATATGTATCATGTACATTAATGTCCAATACGGAGTCCCAAGAGAAAAAGTAAAAATAAATTCCCAAGGAAAAAAAGACTAGGGACAACATCCAAAGCCGTAGATGATAACTGACCTTGCCCAAGGTCCTATTTTATATTCTTCAAATTGATAATTTCCTGCTCCGTCAAATGGCGCCAATGGCCTCTTGGCAGGTCCTTTTTGGTGAGTCCGGCAAAGATTACACGATCCAGTTTGGTGACCTCATAACCCAAGTGTTCAAAAATACGTCGCACAATTCGGTTACGTCCACTATGAATCTCCACTCCCAATTCCCTTTTGGGTGCTCCTTGGATAAAACTGATGCTGTCCACATCAATAGGGCCATCTTCAAGTTCCAATCCAGCTTCAATTTTATGGAGGTCGGCCAAACTTAAACTCTTGTCCAAATGAACATGGTAGATCTTTCGAACCCCATGTTTGGGATGGGTCAGTTTTTTGGTCAAATCCCCATCATTGGTAAACAGCAAAAGTCCTGTGGTGTTTCTGTCCAAGCGACCCACTGGCAACAAACGGGATTTGGTGGCACTACTGATCAATTCCATAACCGTGCGTCTGTCCTTTTCATCACTGGTGGTAGTGATAAAATTCTTGGGTTTGTTCAACAGGATGTATTCTTTCTTCTCCAAGCTCAATCGCTTTCCATCAAAGCGCACATCATCGGAACGTTTTACCTTGTAGCCCATTTCGGTGACAGGTTTTCCGTTTACGGTTACGTTGCCTGCGGCAATATACGTGTCCGCTTCCCTTCGGGAGCAGATACCGGCATTGGCAATGAACCGGTTCAAACGAATTTCATCCGGATTCGATTTTTTCTGCGGGGCTTCTTGCTTGGGCTTTGGGGAAAAATTCTTGCGGAACGGCTTTTGCTGGTTGCCGCCTCTTGAATTCTTGGAAGGTCCTCCTTTTCGGTTATTGTCTGATCTCGTCATCAGTCATCAAATTTTTTGCAAATGTAGTCTTTTTAGGTTCCAAAAAACTTTTGGACAGGATATTTAAAGGATACGGTTCAACACCAAGTTTACATTGATCAAAAGAATACTGAAAACTCCTGCTACAATAATGAACTTCAATATGTTATGCAACCAAACATAATCCTTCTTCCCGTTTGCCTTCCAAAGTAAAAAGAGGAAGACCAACAACAGTGCAATGCAGGCCATGAAATACAGGTACATGTACCCTACATCAAAAGTTCGGATAAGCAGTAGGGAGGGAATCAAGGTCAACACAATGAGAAAGGCAATCAACAACTTGGAAACCCCTGGGTCGTAAATAATGGGAATGGTCCTATAATTCTGCGCTATGTCCCCTGCCATATTCTCCAGATCCTTGATCATTTCCCGGGCCAGAATCAACAGGAATAGGAACAACGCATGTACAAAAATGACCGTTTCAAAATTTCGATAATACACAAATACCACAAAAAAGGGTGCAATGGCCAACGTGGCCGAGACCAGATTGCCTACCAAGGGAATGCGTTTCAATTTGTGGGAATAAAACCAAATACCAAAAATGTAGGCCGAAAAGAACAGTACGGCCCTAAATGAGATATAACTGGCTGCGAACACAGCCAAAAAGTTGAGAATGAAATAGGTGGTCAACTTAAAGTTCTGGCTCACCAAACGATCCAGCATACTCTTGGTGGGCTTGTTGATCAAATCCTTCTCGGCATCGTAAAAATTGTTGATGATATACCCACTGGCAATGGTCAATGCAGAAGCGGTAACGATCAAAAACAGATTGAGGTCAAAAATCACCTGTCGTAAGGGAATATTTGGGGATAAAATATAAATGGAAGCGAGGTATTGCGCCAGGGTAATGACCAAAATGTTGTATCCGCGGACCACAGAGAACAGACTCAACAGCTTAAAAAGCAAGAGTTTGTTTTTTCTACTAAGCATGGGATTGCTTTTAGAAGTTGTAGACTACCTCCAAGTTGTATCCTTCAAGTGCTTTTTTGGCCTTGTCCAGATCCTGGGTGAAGCCCAAAATATAACCTCCGCCACCGGAGCCACAAAGTTTCAGGTAATAATCATTGGTTTCGATACCTTGTTTCCAAAGTTGATGGAACTTGGCGGGAATCATGGGTTTAAAATGATCCAAAACTACATGGGAAAGTTGTTTTAGGTTTCCGAAAAGGGATTTTACATTCCCGTTCAGGAAATCCTCTACACAGGCATCTGTATGTTTAATGAACTGGGTCTTGACCATGTTACGGAAACCTTCCTGCTTCATCTTTTCCATAAAGATCTGCACCATTGGGGCGGTCTCTCCCGTCATGCCACTGTCCAGGAGGAACACGGCACCTTTACCATTGGTGTTTTGGGAAGGTATACTGGTGGATTCAATGTTATCTTTGGAATTGATCAAAATCGGCAAACTCAAATAGCTGTTCAAAGGGTCCAGACCTGATGATTTTCCATGGAAAAATGATTCCATTTTCCCGAAAATCTTTTTCAATTGCAACAACTTTTCCCTGGTCAAGTTTTCAAGCACGGTAATCTTGTCATTGGCATATCGGTCGTAAATGGCCGCCACCAATGCACCGCTGCTACCTATTCCATATCCTTGAGGAATGGAACTGTCAAAGTACATTCCGTTGGCAATGTCCTTGTCCATGGCCTCCATATCAAAACAGACCAAATTTTTCTCTTGCTCCTGAAGATTTTTTAAATATCCGGCAAAAGCATTTAGGCTTTTATTGGATTTTTGGGCCATTTCGGAAGGATTATTGTCCCACTTCAAGGCACCTTTGAAAAAATTATAGGGAATGGAGAGTCCTTTGGAATCCTTGATGATACCGTACTCACCAAAAAGCAGAATCTTTGAATAAAATAATGGACCTTTCATATACCAATACTAAGATACAAACTTTTTTGTTTAATTTTTATAAAAAAAGTATAAACAAACGGATTTTCCTCGTGCTTCTGGAAACACCCTTCAAAAACTTGCGCAAATAACGTAAAAAAACAGCTTAGCTGTTCATTTTTAGCTGTTTATTTTTGATGCCCCCAACCCAACATGGTCATGGATATAGTGGCCTCCCTCACAATGTATGGCCAATTCATCTTTAATGAACTGTTGTGCTTTGTCCTTCACATTGTCCGGATATAGCATATGTACGTTGGCCCCTGCATCCAAAGTAAAGCAAATAGGAATCTTCGTTGTTTCCCTGTATTGCCATATCTTGTTGATGATTTCCATGGTATCCGGTTTCATCAGGATGAAATAAGGCATACTGGTCATCATCATGGCATGTAGCGTAAGGGCCTCGCTTTCCACAATTTTGATAAATTCCTCCAGACTTCCATCCGCGAAAATGGGCTTTAATTTATCCAAGTTATCATGCGCTTGTCGGAATCGGTTTTGGGCATACGGGTGACCGTGCATGAGTTGATGACCTACGGTACTACTTACCTGCTTTTCACCCTTGTGCACCAAGAGAATGGTATCACAATAGTTTTCGAAAACCGGGTTAACTTCAAATGGGTATTGAACGCCATACAAATTGGAACTTTCTGGAACCCCTTCGTATTTACCCCATTGTACGAGATTCCCTTTAATGCTCCTACAGGCACTTCCGGAGCCCAATCGGGCCAAAAAGGATGCCTTGGCATAAAAAAGATCGTCATCCATGTTTGGGTCCATTTTTCTTTCCATATCCATAAGACACATGGACAAAGCTGCCATGCCACTGGCTGAGGAGGCGATCCCACTGCTATGCGGAAAAGAATTGGAAGTCTCGATCACAAAATGGTAGGCCTTCAAAAAAGGGAGGTAGTCCCCTATCCGTTCGAAAAAAGTTAAGATCTTCGGTTTAAAATCTTCTTTTGGCTTTCCTTCAAACAACAGGTCAAAGGAAAAACCATCTTGTATTTTCTTTCTCTCAAATGAAATCGAAGTAGTGGTCGCACAGGTATCCAACGTAAAACTGATGGAAGGGTTGGCCGGAATCTGATGCTCCTTTTTTCCCCAATATTTTACCAGGGCAATATTGCTGGGCGCTTTCCATTTCACTTTACCTGCTTGTGGTTCATTCTGATATGAATTTGGAAGAAAATCCTTTTCCGTCATGAAGGTGATGTTTGGGCAAATATAAGGTGCATGGCATTTACGATTAATCGGATTCAAATAAATTCTTATTTTAGATGTTCTTGCACCAACCATGAAAAAAAGAATTGTCTATATAGCCATCAGTGTTCTGGGTTGCCTTTTGATAGGCTTTTTGGCCAGCATTGCCACGCAAAGCTCGGTGAATGATTGGTACACCACTTTGAACAAGCCTGCCTTTACCCCTCCCAATGAGGTTTTTGCGCCGGTATGGACCTTTTTATACATTTTGATGGGGGTTTCCGCAGGAATCGTATGGTCCAAGGGATATCATCATATTTGGGTGAAGACCGCATTGTACCATTTTGTATTTCAATTACTGTTGAACGGTTTGTGGAGTATCGTCTTTTTTGGGTTGAAAAATCCACTCTGGGGTTTGGTGGTCATCTTGGCCTTGTTGAGTATGATCATGCTTACCATTAAATGGTTCCGCGTTATCAGCAGGCCCGCCGCCCTTATGTTGATTCCTTATTTGTTGTGGGTTGCCTTTGCCTCAGCGCTGAACTATAAAATTTGGGAACTCAATCCTTAGTGGCCATTTCCAGAAGCTTTTGCATAGTATTTAGGTTCCGGGTGGTGGCTTCCACCTTCAACTTTCGTTCAATAAGATTGTTGTTCAATTTGGCATTTCCATATCCTTTCTTGCAAAAAAGGTATACGCATTTGTCCGTGATATGAAAATCCTCATTTTCAAATTGAAGTTCATTGAAGGTTTTTATCAATTCATCTTCTGGTGGATTCTTGAGTAAAACAAAGTACAATCTGTTTTCTCCATCGTCTTCAAACCGGTTGGTCTTTAAAATTTTCTCGATAGCATCCTTCCCAAGGACCAAAGTGGGGACCTCAAACCCAAAATGCTTCAAAATGATGCTGTAAATCACATTTTCCAGATTCTCCTTGCTGTCCGATTCACTATCAAATGCAATGTTCCCACTTTGAATATACGTTTGGACATTTTTTAAACCTTCCTTCTCCAAGACCTCGCGAAGCTCTATCATTTTGATTTTCTTCTGTCCGCTCACGTTAATGCCCCTTAAAAGTGCGATATAGGTTTTCATTGGGTTGATGGGTTAGTTACACAAATAATTTTAGTAAATTCAAGCGCACTTAAATTAACAAAATGAATCAATACATCCTTGCCTTGGACCAAGGTACCACAAGTTCCCGTGCCGTGGTCTTTGATCAAAAAGGAACCATTATCTCCGTTGCACAAAAGGAATTTACCCAAATTTTCCCGAAACCGGGATGGGTAGAACACGACCCCGATGAAATTTGGTCCACCCAAGCAGGGATGGCCGCCGAAGCGGTCAGCAAAAAAGGCCTGAAAGCGGAACAGATGGCCGCCATTGGCATTACCAACCAGCGGGTAACCGTAGTGGTATGGGATAAAAAAACAGGACAACCTGTTTACAATGCCATTGTTTGGCAAGACAAGCGCACCGCCGATTATTGTGATGAATTGAAACGCCAAGGAAAATCGGACATGATTCGTGAAAAAACCGGATTGGTCATCGACTCCTATTTTTCGGGCACCAAGGTAAAATGGATATTGGACCATGTAGAAGGAACCCGAAAACGTGCGGAAGCAGGAGAACTCGCTATGGGGACCATCGATTCTTGGCTTATTTGGAAAATGACCGATGGGAATTTGCATATTACCGATGTGACCAACGCCTCCAGGACCCTGCTTTTTAACATCAACACCATGGAATGGGACGAGGAGCTTTTGACCCTCTTCAACATACCGAAAAGCATGCTCCCGGAAGTAAAACAATCCAGCGAAATTTACGGGCATACCTGCCCCAACTTTTTCGCCTCCAAAATACCGATTGCTGGTATTGCCGGTGATCAACAAGCTGCTCTTTTTGGCCAAATGTGTACCAAGCAAGGCATGGTAAAAAACACGTATGGCACCGGTTGTTTCATGTTGATGAACATTGGTGAAAAACCTATTGTTTCCAAAAACAATCTACTGACCACTGTGGCATGGAAAATCAATGGGAAAACACATTACGCCCTAGAAGGGAGCATCTTCATTGCAGGCGCTGTGGTCCAATGGTTGCGAGACAGTCTTCAGATCATTAAAAAGTCATCGGACGTGGAAAATTTGGCAAATTCTGTAGACAGTTCAGATGGTGTTTATTTTGTTCCGGCCTTTGCAGGTTTGGGAGCCCCCCACTGGAACCAACATGCCCAAGGAACCATTTTTGGGTTGACACGCGGCAGCACCGATGCCCATATTTCCAGGGCCGCTTTGGAATCCATTGCCTACCAAACCATGGATATTTTAAAGGCCATGGAAGCCGATTCTGGAATTTCCATTAAAGAATTGCGGGTTGATGGCGGTGCAACCGTGAACGATATGCTCATGCAATTTCAGGCAGATGTATTGAATACGGTTACGGTACGACCAAGGATTGTGGAAACTACCGTGATGGGTGCGGCTTATTTGGCCGGATTGGCTGTTGGGTATTGGAAAAATGCCGAAGAAATACAGGATATTTGGCAATCCGACGTTCGTTTTGAGCCCACTCCAGATCGGGAAACCATTGAAAAAGGCATTAAGGGATGGTACCGCGCCATTAAGGCATTGGAATATTGGACCGAAAACCCATAAAAATTTCAAATCAATAATTTAACATACTTCTTCATGACTCCATTTGTTTCTGAAATAGTGGGCACTTTTTTACTGATGCTCTTGGGATGTGGCGTAAATGCCAATGTTTCCTTGCAAAAAACGTATGGCAACGGATCGGGATGGATGGTGATCACTACCGGGTGGGCATTTGCCGTATATACTGGGGTAGTGGTTGCCGGGCCTTACAGCGGTGCACACCTTTACCCTGCGGTAACAATAGGCTTGGCTGCTGCTGGGGAGTTCCCTTGGGAATCCACACCCAACTATATCTTTGCCCAATTTATTGGGGCCATGTTGGGAGCTTTCATCGTGTGGTTCATCAACAAGGATCATTTTGATGCCACCCTGGATGGCGATACCAAGCGAGGGGTGTTTTGCAATGCTCCCGCCATTCCAAATACCTTGTTGAATCTAACCACTGAGATCGTTGGAACATTTGTCCTCGTCTTTGCGGTCCTTTATTTCACGGATGCCGTTTTATCTACGGACAATGCCATCATTGGTCTTGGTTCCTTGGGGGCACTCCCCGTTTCCTTGATTGTTTGGGGGATAGGTCTTTCTTTGGGAGGTACCACAGGCTATGCCATCAATCCGGCCAGGGATATGGGGCCACGAATCATCCATGCGTTGGTACCCATCAAAAATAAAGGCTCCAATGGTTGGGGTTACTCTTGGATTCCTGTTGTGGGACCAATAATAGGTGGGGTTCTGGCTGCCGGGATTGCGATGGCCTTGCAATAATATCAATCTCATGAGGCAATGGCCTGTGCCGCCAAATAGGCACCGGTCCATGCGTTTTGAAAATTGAAGCCACCGGTAATCGCATCCACATTGATGATTTCACCTGCAAAATACAGGTCGGGA
>JAGQZL010000470.1 GCA_020434915.1 Allomuricauda sp.
CGTCATGCAATTCCTGCATGATATAATCCAACTGCTTGGGTGGTTTTTTCTTGAGCTTTGCAAAGAAGGTTTTGTTTTCTTGGTATTTGTCTTTGGCAAGATTGGGCAGTATGTTCAAAAAATCATCCATTAAAACTCCTCCCCATTTATAAATGTCTTCTCCACTTTGGTTGTAGGCACCTCATCAATAGCTACTGTCATTATATCTTTATTCAATATCACAAAATCGGCCAACTTCCCAGCCTCAATACTTCCCTTTTCTTTTTCTTCGAAATTGGAATAGGCTGCCCAAATGGTCATGCCTTTGAGGGCTTCTTCCCTAGTGAGCGCATTGTCTGATTCAAATCCACCTTTAGGGTAATGTTCCAAATCCTGTCTAGCCACAGCCGCATAAAATGTAAGCATAGGACTCACTTGCTCTACAGGAAAATCTGTTCCAAGAGGCAGTTTCCCATAAGCTTCCAACAATTTCTTATAAGCATATGCATTGTGAATCCGTTTGGATCCCAAACGATCTTCGGCCCAATA
>JAGQZL010000471.1 GCA_020434915.1 Allomuricauda sp.
CAAAGCCGAATTTCTGGAAGAAGAAGCCCCCCGATTGGAACGTTGGTTAAAAGCCAATATGCATGGAGAAATGAGCTATATGGAAAATCATTTCGACAAGCGGTTGGATCCTACCAAATTAGTCGAGGGTTCAAAAAGTGTCATTTCTGTATTGCTGAATTATTTTCCAAAGGAATTTCAGAGGAAAGATTCGTATAAAATTTCAAAATATGCGTATGGAACCGATTATCATTCGGTAATCAAAGAGAAACTAAAAGCGCTCCTTTTTTTTATTCAGAATGAAATAGGAGCGGTGAACGGCCGTGCATTTGTAGATTCGGCACCTGTTTTGGATAAGGTTTGGGCCGCTAAAAGCGGTCAAGGATGGGTAGGTAAACATAGTAATTTGCTTTCCAAACAAGTGGGCTCTTTTTTCTTTATTGCCGAATTGATTGTAGATGTAGCTCTTGAGTATGATGCTCCAGTTACAGACCATTGTGGTACGTGTACGGCGTGTATAGATGCCTGCCCCACACAAGCTA
>JAGQZL010000472.1 GCA_020434915.1 Allomuricauda sp.
TGCGCACCGGTGAAGGTAAAACACTGGTGTCGACGTTGCCTGTATACCTCAATGCCTTGAGCAGCAAAGGGGTGCATGTGGTGACGGTGAATGATTACCTGGCCGGGCGCGATGCCAGCTGGATGGGGCCTATTTACGAATTTTTGGGGTTGAGTGTCGGCGTTATCCGCTCCCAGCAGGATTATGCAGACAAGCAGGCCGCGTATCAGGCCGATATCACCTACGGAACCAATAACGAGTTTGGTTTTGACTACCTGCGCGACAACATGGCCTTCTCCGTCGAGCAGAAGGTGCAGCGCACCTTGAACTATGCGGTTGTCGATGAGGTAGACTCAATCCTGATTGACGAAGCCCGTACCCCCCTGATCATTTCAGGCGCCGTGGAAGACAGCTCCAGGCAGTATCAGCAAATCAATACCATCATTCCTCGCCTTGAGCGTGGCGAAGAGCCGGAAAATAAGGAAGAAGCCCCCACCGGCCACTTCCTGGTTAACGAGAAAAACCGTTCGGTGGAATTAAC
>JAGQZL010000473.1 GCA_020434915.1 Allomuricauda sp.
TTTTTTTTTTTTTTTTTTTTACTTTAACTTTAATCTTGGCATGAAGATCAAGTTTACCTTCGTTTTTAGCAATAATAACTTCTTTTTTTGTATTGAATGTCATTCCCTCTCCTTTTATCGTTTTAGTTTCATCGCTAATTCTTTCTTTGGTCAAGTAATATAGACCAAGAACCATATCCTGAGAAGGTACTGTAATTGGCGAACCGTTTGCTGGATTCAAAATATTATGTGAAGCCAACATTAGCATTTGAGCTTCTAATATTGCAGCGTTACCTAAAGGTAAGTGAACTGCCATTTGATCACCATCAAAATCCGCGTTAAATGCAGTACAAACAAGCGGGTGAAGTCTGATTGCTTTTCCTTCGATTAATTTAGGCTGAAATGCTTGAATACCTAATCGGTGAAGCGTTGGGGCTCTATTCAAAAGAACAGGATGTCCACGTAGTACACCTTCTAAAATATCCCAAACAACTGGTTCTTTTTTATCAACTATTTTTTTCGCTGATTTAAC
>JAGQZL010000474.1 GCA_020434915.1 Allomuricauda sp.
CAAACATTCACAGAGGTGTACATACATTAAGTCAAGAAGCTACCAATGCCTATGAAGATGCTCGTAAAAAACTTCAGGTGCATTTTAATGCTGCACAATTATATGAGATTATCTTTACTTCAGGTACTACGCACGGTATAAATTTAGTAGCAACCGGATACGCTACTCTGCTCAACAAAGGTGATGAAATTATTGTTTCAGCTTTAGAACATCACTCCAATATTGTGCCTTGGCAAATGCTTTGTGAGCGTACCGGAGCAACTCTTAAAGTGATTCCTATTAACGAGCATGGTGAACTCATCTTTAGTGAATACGAGAAGCTACTTTCCAACAAAACCAAATTGGTGTTCGTTAATCATATTTCCAATACATTGGGAACTATAAATCCTATAAAAGAAATCATTGATAAAGCACATGCTGTTGGCGCCAACGTGCTGATTGACGGAGCTCAAGCCTGCCCTCACTTAAAACCTGATATGCAACAACTTGATGTTGATTTTTACGTA
>JAGQZL010000475.1 GCA_020434915.1 Allomuricauda sp.
TGGCCTTGGAGGCCAATTCCCATGTTTTTGTGGAGAAGCCATTGGCCCTAACAGTGGAAGAAGCAAAAACTTTAGTAGATCTGTCCCAGAAACTGGGAAAGAAAATGGTAGTGGGTTATATTTTGCGGGTACACCCCACTTGGGCCAAGTTTACCCAAATGGCTCAAACACTTGGCAAACCTTTGGTCATGCGGATGAATTTGAACCAACAGAGTTCCGGAAACCAATGGCATACCCATAAACAACTCATGAAATCCATGTCTCCCATCGTGGACTGTGGTGTTCATTATGTGGATGTCATGTGTTCCATGACGCGTTCCAATCCAGTAAGTGTTTCTGCCATTGGAGCACGATTGTCCAATGAGGTTGATGCCGATATGTACAATTATGGACAACTTCAAGTTCGTTTTGAAGATGGTTCCGTGGGATGGTATGAGGCCGGTTGGGGACCTATGATGAGCGAAACCGCCTTCTTCATCAAAGATGTTATTGGACCAAATGGGTG
>JAGQZL010000476.1 GCA_020434915.1 Allomuricauda sp.
GAAAATAGAAAGGAATTGTATTTTAAAAAACATGAATCTAAACATTAAATGGTTTGAGGAAATTTTTTAAACGATATATCCAATTAATTAATCATCGCCCCATTGGCAACCCCACTTGCACTGAGCATAGCCGAAGTGTCTGGATTCACAAAAACAAGTTTCCCTTCCGCATTTTCGGTCATCAAAATCATGCCTTGGCTTTCCACGCCACGAAGTGCTCGCGGTGCGAGATTTACCAAAACAGTTACCTTTTTGCCGATGATTTCCTCAGCCTTAAAACTCTCGGCAATGCCTGAAACTATGGTGCGCACATCAATACCCGTATCAACTTTTAAAACTAAAAGTTTATCTGCTTTCGGCATTTTTTCGGCTTCAATAATTGTCCCAACGCGCATATCGAGTTTTGCGAAATCATCGTATTGGATGGTTTCTTTTTGTGGCGTTACTTTTTTGTTTGCAGCAGCCTGTGCTGAGTTTATCGAAGCATTCATCTTTTTACTT
>JAGQZL010000047.1 GCA_020434915.1 Allomuricauda sp.
TTTCGGATGGCCCCCAAGGCCAGAATCCCAACTTGTGGTTGGTTGATGATCGGGGTACCGAATACACTGCCAAAAGACCCCACATTGGTCACCGTGTAGGTTCCCTCCTTGATCTCATCCGGTTTTAGTTGATTGTTTCTGGCCCTATTGGCCAAATCGTTCACGGTTTTTGCCATTCCCACCAAGTTCAATTGGTCGGCATTTTTTATGACGGGAACAATCAAGTTTCCATCGGGCAAGGCAGCTGCCATACCCAAATTGATATTTTTCTTTTTGATGACCTTGTCACCATCCAATGAAATGTTCATCATCGGGTACTTTTTCAAGGCCATGGCCACTGCTTCCATAAATATTGGAGTAAAGGTCAGTTTTTCCCCTTCCCTTTTTTCGAAAGCATTTTTTACCTTGTTTCGCCAGTTGACCACATTGGTGACATCCACTTCCACAAAACTTTGTACGTGAGCCGAAGTCGACACACTTTCAACCATATGGTGGGCTATCAATTTGCCCATTCTGGAAAGGGGGATGATCTCATCCCCGGCACCAACAGGTATTGGGGCGGCTTTTGGTTTTTCAGCCTCTTGTTTTTGCACTGGTGGTACCTGGGCAGGCTCCACTATTTTTTCTTCTTTGGCCGCTGGTGTTGCAACAGTTTTTCCACTTCCATTGGAACGACTTTCCAAATACGCCATAATGTCGTTCTTGGTCACTCTTCCTTCCTTGCCGGTACCCACAAGGGCTTCCAACTCATCCATGGTAACTCCTTCTTCTTTGGCAATGTTTTTCACCAACGGGGAATAAAAACGTTCGGAACTTGAGAAATCCGGTGTTGCCACTGAAACTGATTCCTTTACCTGAGCCATTTGGGTTTCCAGCTGTGCAACCGGCTCTTCCTCCGTATCAACAGCGGGTGCTACCACATCTGTTCCACTGGATGCATCCTTCACGTCGCCATCCACTTGGATTACGGCAACCACTTCACCTACTTTTATGACATCGTCCACATTGAACCGCTTTTCCAACAACACTCCTTCCACTTCACTTGGAACTTCAGAATCTACCTTGTCCGTGGCAATCTCAAAAACAGCCTCATCCATCTCAATGGTATCCCCTACTTCTTTCAACCAAGCGGTCAATGTAGCTTCGGCGACACTCTCTCCCATTTGCGGTAATTTCAATTCAAATTTTGACATATTCGTATTTATCAGAGTAATTTGGACTTGTATTTTGCAAAAATACTAAACAAATTCACTTATAATTGATTTATGTTTATTTTTTGATGTATTCCTAATTTGCTTTTATAGAACTCTCAAAAGGTACCCGATTCAGAATACTCCTTCCCAAGGTCACCTCATCCGCGTACTCCAACTCATCCCCTACCGATATGCCCCTGGCAATGGTGGAAGTAACTACATCCAACCCTTCCAATTGCCGATAGATATAAAAATTGGTGGTGTCCCCTTCCATGGTGGAACTCAATGCAAAGATGAGTTCTTTTATCTTCCCTTCCTTCACCTTATTGATCAAGGTTACGATGTTCAAATCTTGGGGACCTACTCCTTCCATTGGCGATATTTTACCTCCAAGAACATGGTATAGCCCATTGTACTGTGATGTATTTTCAATGGCCATGACATCCCGAATATCCTCCACTACACACACCAAGGTTTCATCCCTTTTGGGATTGGCACAGATTTCACATAATTCCGTATCCGAAATGTTATGGCAGTTTTTACAGAAGTTGACCTCCATTTTCAATTTCATGAGAGCATCCGCCAAATGTTCCGTACGCTCTGCAGGTTGTTTGAGCAAGTGCAATACCAACCGTAATGCCGTGCGTTTGCCGATTCCTGGCAATTGTGACATTTCGTAGACTGCATTTTCCAATAATTTGGATGAAAATTCCATAGCATCAAATCTGGTACAAAATTACGATTTTACCGTTACCAATTTACTTTCGTACTTTGCAAATCAAATTGCATATATGTCCGCAACACAGATTCTCCTGTTGATAGGTGCTTATTTCTTGGTGCTTATCCTCATTTCATACTTTACCGGAAAAAACGATTCCAATGCAGATTTTTTTAAAGCGGGCAAGCAATCCCCTTGGTATTTGGTGGCTTTTGGCATGGTGGGTGCCTCCCTTTCCGGAGTCACCTTTATCTCGGTACCTGGATGGGTGGAAAACATTCAGTTTACCTACTTGCAAGTGGTTTTTGGCTACCTTATCGGTTATTTTGTGGTCGCCTTTGTATTGTTGCCGTTGTATTATAGGTTGAATCTTACTTCCATCTACGAGTATTTGCTGGAGCGATTCGGTACCGTGAGTCATAAGACAGGGGCCTTTTTCTTTTTCTTGTCGCGTGTGTTGGGAGCCGCCTTCCGATTGTATTTGGTGGCAATCGTCCTACAACAATTTGTTTTTGATGACCTTGGGGTTAGATTTGAATTTACGGTGGTCATCTCCATTTTACTGATATGGATCTATACAAATAGAGGGGGCATCAAGACCATTGTGTGGACAGATACCCTTCAAACGTTGTTCATGATCTTGGCGGTGATATTGTCCATCGTGTTCATCAATCAGGAATTGGGCTGGAGTTTTGGGGAATTCCTGGCTTCGGATGAATTGAAAAACTATGATGACTTTTTGGTGACCGACAGTTTTTTGGATAGGAATTACTTCATTAAATCGTTTGTGGGCGGTATGTTCGTTACCATCTGTATGACCGGATTGGACCAGGACATGATGCAGAAGAACCTCACCTGTAAATCGTTGAAAGATGCCCAAAAGAATATGGTTTCCTTCAGTTTTGTGCTGGTAGGGGTTACATTTTTGTTCATGCTGTTGGGCGCGTTACTCTTTATCTATGCAAAACGAAACGGTATTGGCATTCCCTTAATGGACGGCACTCCCAAAACCGATTTGCTCTTTCCGGAAATAGCACTCAATGGAGGGCTGGGCCTTGCCTTGGCCATTACTTTTATGTTGGGATTGATTGCGGCTGCGTACAGCAGTGCGGACAGTGCCCTTACCTCTTTAACCACTTCTTTTTGTGTTGATTTTTTGAACGTGCAAAAGAAAGAAGAGGGAGAACAAAAGAAAATTAGAAAGCGTACCCACGTAGGTATGAGCATCATGTTGATCGTAGTCATCATCTCCTTCAAATATATTTTAAGCAGCAATGTAATCGATAGCCTCCTGACCGTGGCGGGTTATACCTACGGGCCTTTATTGGGACTCTTCTCATTTGGTATTTTCACCAAACACCAAATAATTGATAAATTGGTTTGGGTAGTGGCCCTAACATCCGTGGTGGTCATTGTGCTGGTTGCAAACATCCCTGCATCCTATTTGGGCGGGTATCAGGTAGGATACGAACTTTTGCCGTTGAACGGCCTACTGACCTTTTTTGGCCTTTGGTTGATCCGTAAAAAAGAATTGACCCTTAGTACTGTCCGGTAGCCAGTAATACCAAGGTACAGGCCACTTCCACTTCAATACCAGCATTTTCAAGGACTTCAAAGAATTCAGGATTCTCTGTACCGGGGTTAAAAATGACCCTTCTAGGTTTTAAATCAATAATTTTCTGGTAATACTCCTTTTGATGTTTTGGATTAATATATAAGGTTACTGTATCAATATTTTGAAAATCAGCAAAGTTGTCTTTAATTTGTACTTCTGATACAGTTCCCCCCCGTATCCCAAATGCGGTTGTTTCAATATTTTGATCGACCAACCTACGAATAGCTATGTTACTGTATCTTCCCGGGTTTGTTGAAGCCCCTAAAACGAGTGTCTTTGACATTTGTTAAATTTTGTGTTAAACCAATATATAGACTGTAACGATTATAAAAAAGTTCCGTCTATTGTTTATATAAAAATTTTCATTGGTAAGACTGTATTTTTTATAGTTAATGGTTAGTGTTTAGTATAGCTTATCAATGTATCAACCCCGGTAACTTTACCGGGGTTTCTTCTTTTTAAACACCTTACTTCTTTGTCAACCTAGTCCAGTCTTCCTTACAAGGTGTTCATTTACACCAACATGGATTGTTAAAGAATGTTAAAAAGAATTTAACCTGTAACATTCAAAGCCCACAGGCGTCTTAGGTATATCATCGATCAATCATCAATCATCAATCATCAATCAAAAAACGAACAACTCATGAAAAATGTGACGCTGCTTTTTGCATTCCTACTTTGCAGTCTATTTCCAAAATTTTCCAACGCCAATGATCCTGAGACAGCTTTGGGCTCCGTTTCGGGAACCGTTGTGGACAACACCATGCAACAACCCGTGGCTTATGCTGCCATTGTCATCAAATCTGAAGACGGGACCAAAACAGTTACCGGTGGCATTACCACCGAAGATGGAAAGTTTGATATCAAAAAATTGGATGACGGTACTTATATTTTTGAAGTACAGTTCATAGGGTACAAGACCTATTCCCAAAAATTGGTCATCGAAAAAAACAAAAGGAACCTGAATCTTGGCACCATTACCTTAATGGAGGAAGCCCGAAGCCTGGAAGAAGTGGAAGTGGTTGCCGAGCGTACCACCATAGAACAACGGGTAGACAGAAAAGTCATCAACGTGGGCAAGGACTTGACCACGGCCGGTGCCACAGCATCAGACATTATGAATAACATTCCATCCGTAAATGTAGATTCCCAAACTGGTGACATCACATTACGGGGAAATTCCAATGTGCGTGTGATGGTGGATGGAAAACTCTCCAACGTCCCCGTGGCGCAATTGTTGAAACAGATTCCTTCCACATCCATAAAATCCATTGAGTTGATCACCAATCCATCTGCCAAGTACAATCCGGAAGGCATGAGCGGTATCATCAACATTGTGTTGCACAAAAATGCCAATATCGGTTTCAACGGTAACATCAATATGGGGTTGACCAAGGGCATCGAAGCTAAATTCAACAGTTCCATAGACCTGAACTACCGCAATGGAAAGTTCAATTTCTATGGCAACTATGGCAATAACATTGGTAAATGGGTGAACGACGGTACCATTCTTCGAATTGATGAAAACTCCCGTCAGAACTTTGATTTTTTCAACAACAACAAATCACATTTATTTAAGCTTGGTGTTGATTTCTACTTAAACGATAAGAATACCATTTCCTTTTTCACCAATCAGAACATTTATGATGGAAAGGGAGATGGAAAGACGGCCGTTGTCTATAACAACGACCTATCTAGAAATGTGACACAAATTTTCCACGATGACTCCGATAATACCAGTGAGCAATACAACTTCGACTACAAATTGGATTTTAACAAGGAGGGACATAACATTGAATTGGAAGTAGACTACAACCGTTTTAACAGTGGCCAGGATGCTGATTTTAGATCTACAGGTGCATCTACCTACCCTGATTACATGGATTTTGTGGACACAGACCGAACCCAGACCATTGCCAACCTGGACTATGTGAATCCATTGGACAGTATTTCCAAATTGGAATTGGGCTTGGAATCCAGAAACTTTGAGACCAAAGTGGATTATTCCTCCACTGGACAGTCCTTCAACTCCAATGGTGACTTGGTGGCTACTCCAGATACTAAGTTTGTATATGCCATGGACATCTATTCCGCCTACGCCACCTTTGGTCAGTCCTACAAAAAATGGTCGTACCAAATGGGTGTCCGTATTGAGGATGTTCAGGTAACCGCAGATACCAATGCCGTTAGAGCGTTTACGGACAATTATACCCAGGTGTACCCTTCTGCATTCGTGACCTATAGCCCCAATGAGAAAGACCAATTACAGGTAAGCTATAGCCGACGTGTGGACAGACCCGGATTGGGGCAAGTGAATCCCATCAGGGAGTTTGCCACTCCATTGATCTCTTCTTTTGGAAACCCAAATTTGGTACCACAGTTTACAAGTTCCTATGAGGCCAATTACACCAAAAGGATCAAAAATGGAAGTGTTACCGCAGGGGTATTCTACCGAAGCATATCCGATGAGATCAACAGGGCCCTATATGTGGACCGATTGGATCTGAACAAGACCATCCTCACCTTTGATAACTTTGACAAAACCTCAGCCTATGGTGTGGAGCTATCCACCAACTATAGACCGGCAAAATGGTGGAACATCAATGGTAGTTTTGACATGTTCACACAGACCCAGCGTGGTATTACCGAAACCTTGAACACCACAGACCCAAATCCAACCGAAGACGATATTGTTACGGAGCGTGTGGAAGTGGACAATACCGCTTGGAACCTTCGGATGAACAACAGTTTTACCGTCAACAAAAAATTGACCCTTCAAGCCTTCGGATTCT
Organism: Allomuricauda sp.; assembly: GCA_020434915.1. Taxonomy (GTDB): domain Bacteria; phylum Bacteroidota; class Bacteroidia; order Flavobacteriales; family Flavobacteriaceae; genus Flagellimonas. Next base: position 6,319 of record JAGQZL010000047.1, read on the forward strand.
ATCGTGGACGCAACAAGAGCATTCAGTTTGATGCCAAGCCCATGTATTTTGTAAACCTTGGTGCCCGGTATGCCTTTGCTGAAGGAAAAGGAACCATCAGCGTAAATTATAATGACATATTCAACACCATGCGCTTTGCTTTTGAAGGGGATTACCCATATGCCCAAGAAGGTCAGTTCAACTGGGAAAGCAACAATTTGTATGTAGGTCTTTCCTACCGTTTTGGAAGTGGTAAGAACAGGGCCAAATCCCGCAAGCGCAGGGACGATAACACCAAGCAAGGTGGTGGCGGCATCCTATAAAAGCAGTTTGAAGGCCCTAGTCAGAGTGTTGGTTGGTTAGTCTTTCCAGGGCCTCAATAAAAAACCCCGATCTTTTAGGATCGGGGTTTTGTTTTTATATCAAATCTTAATTACCAACGAATGATCACACTACCCCAGGTAAAGCCACTACCAAAGGCTGCCAAAACTACTAAATCGCCCTCATTGATCTTTCCTTCTTCCCACGCCTCTGTCAAAGCAATAGGAATGGAAGCTGCCGTGGTATTCCCGTATTTCATGATGTTGTTGAAGACTTGGTCATCACTCAATCCAAATTTTCTCTGAATGAACTGACTGATTCTCAAATTTGCCTGGTGTGGGATCAACATGTCGATATCCTGTGGGGAAAGGTTGTTTTTTTGCAAGCCCTCCATGATGACCTCACTAAAACGGACCACTGCATTTTTGAAAACAAACTGCCCATTCATATAGGGAAAATAGGACTCGTCAGCTGGGTCATTGTCAGCTATGATATCGGTGACCCATCGTTTACCCATCCCTGGAGCAATCAACGAAAGTTCTTCGGCATGTTCCCCTTCAGAATGCAAGTGGGTGGACAGGATTCCTTTTTCCAGGTTTTCTTCACGGGTGAGTACAGCAGCGCCTGCCCCATCCCCAAAAATTACGGAAACGCCCCTGCCCCGAGTGGTCATGTCCAATCCGTGTGAGTGCAGTTCGGACCCAATGACCAACACATTCTTGTACATACCACTTTTAATGTACTGGTCCGCCACGGAAATCCCGTACACAAACCCAGAACATTGGTTGCGAATGTCTAGGGCACCCACGGTGCGCAATCCCAAATCTCGCTGCACCAAAACCCCAGGGCCAGGAAAATAATAATCCGGGCTCAAGGTGGCAAAAACGATAAAATCGATTTCTTCCTTATCGATACCAGCTCTTTCAATGGCCTTTTGGGCAGCCTTTACCCCCATGGAGGTAGTGGTATCGGTGCCTTTCACCACATGGCGTCTTTCCTTAATCCCTGTTCGTTCCTGAATCCATTCATCATTGGTGTCCATAACTTTGGACAAATCGTCATTGGTAACCACATGTTCAGGCACATAAAATCCTAATCCTGATATCTTTGAGTTGTACATTATGAAGTGCTTAAATACAAATTATTGAAAAAAGTAATGTCTAAACAATGGAAAAGTAAAAAATATATCACAAGAACTGGATATATATTAACAAATTTAGCCCAAGTACCTTTCAAAATGACCCACTTTTACAGAGGCTTTCAAATCGTGAAGCAAATTATACAGCCCAAAAAAGGTGCGGTTGATGTACAAGAAATGTTTGGATCCCCGGTTCCCGTTCATTCTACGAATCTGCTCATCCTTGGAATAGCGTTCACTTAAATCGGCAATCTTGGACCAAAAGACATCATCACCAAAATCAAAGGTCTCTTTATGAAATGGGGAAGTAAATATTGTCAACATTTCTTTGAACAGGGCCTTAAAAAAGGCTAGTTCCTCAGGTGTATCGGCAGGTGTCAAAATTTCCAGCTCGTACAATTTTTCCATAAAAATGGAATCATTCTGAATGTTTTCCGGCTTGGCCAATTCAAAATAGGGAACATAAAACTCATTGGGTATACTTTTAATACACCCAAAGTCGATGGCTATCAAATTACCTTCGGAACTCACCAAAAAATTCCCTGGATGGGGATCGGCATGTACTTTCCGCAGCCCATGGATTTGGAACATGTAGAAATCCCAGAGAGCCTGACCCAACTTGTTTCCTAACCCTGAATCAAAATCAGTTTTGGTGAATTCCCCCAAATGAACACCTTTCATCCAGTCCATGGTCAAAATCCGCTCACTGGAAAGTTCGGGGTAATAGGTGGGGAATTCCATATTTGGAATCTTGGAACAGGCCTTCGTTATTTCAGTGCTCTGTTCAAGTTCCAGGACATAATTGGTTTCCTCCACCAATTTATGCTCCACCTCCTTAAAATATTTTTCGGAATCCTTTCCTTTTAAATTGAACATTTTGATAGCCACGGGTTTCACGAGGGCCAAATCACTGCTGATGCTTTCAGCAACTCCTGGATACTGGATCTTAACGGCCAATTGTTTGCCATCCTTGCTGGCTTTGTGCACTTGACCAATGCTGGCCGCATTGATGGAATCTTTTTCAAAATCATCAAAAATTTCCTCCGGATATTGCCCCAAATACTTTTTGAACGTCTTTCGTACCAAAGGTGCCGAAAGCGGAGGAACTGAAAATTGGGAAAGGGAAAATTTCTCCACATAGGCCCTGGGCAAAAGGTTTTTTTCCATGCTCAACATCTGGGCAACCTTTAGGGCACTGCCCTTTAAGCTTTTCAATCCGTGGTAAATATCCTCAGCATTTTCTTGGTCCAGTTCTTCCTTGGCTTTTTCAGGATCCACCAATTTCTTTCCGTAATATTTTACATAGTTGCCGCCTATTTTTACACCGGTCTTTACCAATTTTCCGGCACGTTCCAATTTCCCTGTGGGAATCTTGTCCAATGTCTTCATAGGTGACTACACAAACTTTTCCTTATACAGAAACTTTCCAAAGTCGATGATTTTTTCAAGGGGGGTGTTCTCAAAAATCTGGAAAATGGTGGTCACCGACTTTTCAATGGCGATATCCGTTTTTTCAAAACCGGGTGAACCATCTTCCATCCAAAACTTGAGGAGGAACAAAAACTGCAACCATGCCCCTTCTGAAAACAAAGGCACGTTGTATTTCAATATTTTTAGGTTCTTTTCCTCATTGCGTTCCCCGATCAATCCAGAAGCGAATTCTTTGAAATCTTTTCGCAACCCTTTAAGCTGCAACAAACCTTCAATAGAGTGTTTGTGTTCCTTTAGTGCGAAGAGCACATAGCTTCTGTTCAAGGACAGGTTCTCAAAAAAAGTGAAGAAAAAAGTCAACATTTTCTCTTCGTTTGTCATGGCACCGTACTGCTTGTTTTTCTGCAAGAGCCCCATGGTATTTTCAAAGAACTTACTCCAAATGGACTGTTGTAGTGCTTCAAATGAACCGAAATGGGCATAAAAATCCTCCTCTTTCATCTTATGTTCTTTACAAAACTTGTAAACGGAGGTTGGAATCTTTTCATTTTCCAGAACGGTATCCATGTACAGTTCTATAAGTTTTTCTTCCGTTATTCCTGTTTTTGATGTTGTTGCCATTATGTAGTTTTTTTAAAAGTGACCAATAGTAAGGCTAGGCTGGAAAGTATCGGTAAAGAAAATGCACTTTCGGGCGAAAGTGCATTCTCCACAACCTAACCAATAAATAAACAAACTTGTTATAGTGTAGAACTTCTTCACAGCAATTTTTTCCTATAACAGTATCAAATATATTATTTTGTTTAATTTTTTCAAAAAAAAGATAAACAAAATTATGTTAAATTTTTGACCGTCACTTTTTTAGGCCATAAAATGCCAGTTTGTCATATTTGAGACTCTGGTATTTTTTTTGTCGGAATAGGGAAAAAGAAAACAATTGAACAATGGCAACAGGTAAAATCAATGTTTCAGTAGAGAACATTTTCCCTTTGATCAAAAAATTTCTGTACAGTGACCACGAAATTTTTCTAAGGGAACTTATTTCCAATGCTACGGATGCAACCTTAAAACTAAAACACCTAACCTCTATTGGCGAAGCCAAAGTGGAATATGGCAACCCCATTATTGAGGTAAAGGTGGACAAGGACAACAAGCGCATCCACATTTTGGACCAAGGTATCGGTATGACCGAGGAAGAGGTGAAAAAGTACATCAATGAAGTGGCCTTTTCCGGTGCCGAGGAATTTTTGGACAAATACAAGGATGCTGGCAAGGATGCCGGAATCATCGGACATTTTGGTCTTGGATTCTACTCTGCCTTCATGGTAGCCGAAAAAGTGGAAATCATTTCCAAAAGCTTTAAAGATGAGCCTGCGGTACACTGGACCTGTGATGGATCACCGGAATTCAGTATTGAACCTACTGATAAAACAGAACGAGGTACGGAAATTATACTGCACATAGCTGAGGACTCCACCGAGTTTTTGGAAGATGCAAAAATCCATGAACTGTTGATCAAGTACAACAAGTTCATGCCCATTCCTATCAAGTTTGGCACAAAAACCGAAACTCTTCCCAAACCAGAAGGAGCCAAAGAGGATGAACCGGCTCCAACCCAAGAGGTGGACAATATCATCAACAACCCCAATCCAGCTTGGACCAAGCAGCCTGCGGATTTGACTGATGAGGATTACAAACAATTTTACAGGGAGCTCTACCCCATGCAGTTTGAGGAGCCACTGTTCAACATCCATTTGAACGTGGACTATCCCTTCAACCTAACGGGTATTCTTTATTTTCCCAAGTTGAGCAATGACCTCAACATTCAAAAAGACAGGATCCAACTGTACCAAAACCAGGTTTTCGTAACCGACAACGTGGAGGGCATTGTTCCTGAGTTTCTAACCATGCTGAAAGGGGTCATCGACTCACCCGATATTCCATTGAACGTATCAAGGTCCTACCTTCAAGCGGATGGGGCGGTTAAAAAGATTTCCTCCTACATCACCAGAAAAGTGGCCGACAAGTTGAGTTCACTTTTCAAAAACAACCGGGAGGATTTCGAGCAAAAGTGGAACGACATCAAAGTGGTGATCGAATATGGTATGCTCACCGAGGAGAAATTCTTTGAAAAAGCGGACAAATTTGCCCTATACCCTACCGTGGATGGCAAATACTTCACATTTGAGGAACTGGAAGCCAAGATCAAGGACAACCAGACCGACAAGGATGACAAATTGGTGGTGCTTTATGCTTCTGACCAAGAGTCACAACACAGTTATATAGAAGCTGCGCAGGCCAAAGGATATGAAGTCTTGTTGATGGATTCCCCCATTGTACCCCACTTGTTGCAAAAGCTGGAATCTTCCAAGGAGAATGTCTCCTTTGCCCGAGTGGATGCAGATCACATCGATAACCTCATCAAAAAAGAGGATACTGCCATTTCCAAGCTATCGGACGAAGAAAAAGATAAGCTGAAAGGCGAGATTGAAGAAGTGGTGAAAGAGAAAGGCTATACCATTCAATTGGAAGCCATGGACAGCAACGCATCACCGTTCATTATCACCGAACCCGAATTTATGAGACGGATGAAGGACATGCAACGTACCGGTGGCGGTGGTATGTTCGGGATGAGTAATATGCCAGACATGTACAATTTGATCGTTAATACCAATCACGAATTGGTCGGCGAAATCCTGAACACCAAGACTGCCAAAAAAAGGGAACGCTTGATCAATCAATCCCTGGACTTGGCAAGACTCTCCAAAGGGTTGTTGAAAGGCGAGGAACTTACCAAGTTTATTGCCCGTAGTTATGAGATGATCAAATAAGGGTCTCCCCATATAGAAACACTAAACCGCTCCATGTGAGCGGTTTTTTCATTTTATGACTATATTGTTGTATCAATCTGCCAAACCGTGGAAAACAACGATTACAAAAGTCCTTCGTTCAAAAAACTGTTGGACACCCTCCAGCAACAAAGTTGGGAATTGGAACTCATCATCTCGGGTTTCGCCATTTTCGGACTCTTCACGGCCTACGAGCCTTTGCGCGTGGAAATGGTCAATGCCGAAAACGAACAGTACATCTACAGGTTTGTTGCCTTTTTTATTCTGAACATTGCCTGCTCCATTCTATTATTCAATCTATTGCTCCATGTTATTTTAAGAGGGTTATGGATCGGCTCTTTGGGATTACGGTATGTCTCAGGGGACATTGAATTTGAACGGCTGAAATATTCCGATAAGTTCACCAGGTATTTAAAAAAACGCATTGTTTCCTTTGACCGCTATATTGCCAATCTGGAAAACTACTGTAGTGTTCTCTTCGCCATTTCCTTTTTATTGATCTTCTATGTGTTGGCCTTTGCCACCGTCATTATTTCCATGGTGTTGGTAGCCAGTTTTCTTATAGAAGGTGATTGGTTGCCAGAACGTGTGGGAAGCATTCTGGGTTCCATACTTATGGTGTTTATCGTAATAGGAATGTTCCTGACCTTCATAGATTTCCTGACCCAGGGACTGTTGAAACGGAACAAATGGGTGGCCAAGTTTTATTTCCCCATCTATTGGGTGTTCAGTTTCCTGACCCTTTCCTTTCTCTATAGACCTTTGGTCTATAATTTTCTGGACAACCGATTTGGCAAAAGATTGATCTTGTTATTGGTCCCCATATATATGGTGATTCTTACCATCACCAGTTTGGAGTACCGGAATTCCAACTATTGGGAAAAAGACCTTAACTCATCCAGCATGTATGCCAATAAGGAAAACTATCTGGATATGCTTACGGACGATGCCGATTTTCCGGGGAACATTGTGATTCCATCCAAGGTCATCACAAAATCCTATCTGAATGTCTTCATTCCCTTTTCGGAACATATTGAAGAGCGTATTTTTATTTTCAATGACTCCCTCAAACCAGAAAAGGACCGTAGGGGCTTAACATCCAGCATTAACATAAACACCAACTGGAGTGATGAAATCACCAGTGCCAAGCAGAAGGACAGCATTCGAAAAGTATACCTAAAGACCTTCAATGAAATCTATTCCTTTAAAATAGACACATTGGAATTGGATGAAGATTTTATTTTGACCACAGGACACAACAACATTCTGGGTTTCGAGACCTTTCTTAAAATTTCGGATTTGGAAGAAGGCAAACACTTATTGCGCTTGCGAAGAAAAAGAAAGGAAAAGGACTCTGTGGTTACCGTTACCGATAAAATCATCCCTTTCTGGAATTTTAAAGACTGATAAATGGCTCCTTGGCATCTTTATCTCATGGCTGGTTTGTATGTTCTTGCGGGTATCATGCATTTTACAAGACCTAAAATGTACCTACGGATCATGCCCCGATACCTTCCCAACCATAAACTATTAATTTTTTTGAGTGGTTTGGCGGAAATTTCCCTT